>JAPKEI010000084.1 GCA_028872685.1 Verrucomicrobiota bacterium
CGGGTAGTGCCGCGCGGAGGTGCGTTTACCAGCTCACCGTGGGCGTACAATGGAAGAATCTTTTTCCTCGATGAAAATGGAGTGACCTATGTGCTTCAAGCCGGGCGCGAATTTAAACTGCTTCGTGCTAATCGCCTGAACCCCAAAGAAGACATGTGCATGGCTACTCCGGCGATTGTCGGCGGCAAGTTGCTCATCCGTACAGACTCACGGATTTATTGTTTGAGCCAGGCAAAAAATAGGTAGAGCAGGCAGAGCTTGACGTGGTCGGTGTTCTGCTCGATGAATTTAGGCGTCACATGAATACATTGATCCGATTTCCGGTGTTGGCGACTTTTGCGTTGTTTTTTGTCCTACCTCTGAGAGCGGCGGTTTTCAAAACGCCGGGCGACAAGATGTTTGCCGCATATTTCAAAGATCAAACCGATCGGCTTTCAGCAAAATCACTTTCCGAAATCAAAACAATTGAAGACTGGAATGCCCGAAAGAAAACATATGGCCGGCAAATGCATGAGATGCTGGGGCTAGACCCCATGCCGCAGCGTACGCCGCTCAAGGCGACGGTCACCGGTAAATTGCAGCACGCGGAGTTTGAGGTTTGGAAAGTTCATTTTCAGTCGAAACCGGGTCTGTACGTCACTGGCAATCTTTACGTGCCCAAGGGCATCGAAAAACCCGCGCCCACGATTCTTTACGTGTGCGGCCACGGGCGCGTGAAAAAAGATGGCGTGAGCTTCGGCAACAAGGTTCATTACCAGCATCACGGTATTTGGTTCGCGCGCAATGGCTATGTCTGTCTCGTTATCGACACGCTGCAGTTGGGTGAAATTGAGGGCATCCATCACGGCACGTACAATCACGATATGTGGTGGTGGAATTCCCGCGGCTATTCTTCGGCGTCAGTCGAGGCGTGGAATTGCATTCGTGCGCTGGATTATTTGGAGACGCTGAAGTTCGTGGACAAGAACCGTTTTGGTGTCACCGGTCGCAGCGGAGGAGGTGCATACAGTTGGTGGATTTCCGTACTCGACGAACGCATCAAAGTTTCCGCGCCGGTAGCTGGTATTGCGGATTTGAAAAACCACGTTTACGCCGGCTTCCCAAACAGCGGTCGCCTTGCTCACGGGGTGGTGGAAGGACATTGCGACTGTATGTTTCACGTGAACACGTACCGCTGGGATTTCGGCCAAGTGGCTGCGCTTGTTGCCCCGCGGCCATTGATGATTCTCAACACGGACGATGATCGTATTTTCCCGCTCGATGGGGTGACGCGTGTTTTCAATGGTGCCCGAAAAATTTATGACCTCCACGGTGCGCGCGACAAGCTCGGGCTCGTCATCGTGCCTGGAGGCCACAGCGATACGCAACCCCTGCGCGTGCCGGCATTCAATTGGTTTAATCGCCATCTCAAAGGCGCGGAGCCGCCCATCACCATTACCGCCGAAAAACTTTTTGAACCGGAACAATTGAAAGTGTTCGACAAGCTACCAGCCGATGAGATCAACACAAAAATTCAGGAAAGCTTCACGCAATTAGCCTCCGCAAAACAAAAAGTCGGCAAGGCAACCATCGCACTACTGCGAAAGAAAACATTCGGCGGATGGCCGGGAAACGATGTGCCTTTGAATGAAAAACGTATTTCTAAAATTGAAAAGAACGGGGCGGTCTTAGAAACGGTTGATTTCGACAGTCAGGAAAAAATACGGCTGGGCATTTATTTGTCGTATCGTTCAGGGTTGAAAAACCCCAAACGGATCGAGCTGAAAGTGTTTGGTGGGGAAAACGATTTGCAACAAGGGCCGGCGGAAAACAGTAATGTGTTGTACGTTGCTTTTTCGCCACGTGGATTGGGCCGGACTGCGTTGAGCGATGACAAATCTCATCGGACTCAAACTCGCCGTCGCTTTATGTTGCTGGGCCAAACCCTCGCTGGAATGCAGGTTTGGGATGTGCGGCGTTGCGTGCAAGTGTTGCGCGAACTGGGCTATGATTGCCCCATCACTTTGATAGGCGATGGGGAAGCTGCCAGCCTCGTTTCGCTGGCGGCACTATACGAAAAAGTTGAAACGGTGAGTGTGAAAAACTATCCAAAGGATGACAAAGTACAGCCGGATTATTTGAACATTTCCCGCATCGTGACCCCCGCGCAAGTGCTCGACCTTGTGCGGCAGCGTTCCAAACTAAACCATCGGAAATAATTTCGCACCAATCATCGTCACCACGATTCCCGTCACGCCCATAATGGAAAGCGTGGCGGTGAAGGTGAGCAGCGTTTCTTTTTCAGTCATCCCGCTCATTTTACTGATCACCCAAAAACCGCTGTCATTCATCCAGGGTAAAGGCTTGGAGCCACAGCCTATGGCGAGCGCGAGGTATACGGGATGGTAGTCAAGATTGCCCACCGCAAAGCTGCCCACAATGCCCACTGCGGTGATCATCGCCACCGTGGCCGAGCCCTGCGCTGCGCGGATGACGGTGGTCACCAAAAATGCCAACGGCAACAGCCATAAACTGTTGGCCCCTTCGCCTACCTTGGATTGCAAATGCGGTCCGATTCCGGTCTGCAGTAAGATGGCTCCGAACGCTCCACCGGCACAGCAAATCAAAATAATCAATCCCGCCTCCTGCAGCGCGCCCTGCATTTGTTCGGTGAGTTCTTTTTTGTTTTTGAGATGGCGGGCAAGCGTGAACAACGCAAGACCGGCCGCAATAGCGAGCGCGATATTTTTGTCGCCCAGCAGTTTGAAAAAATTCTTCAATCCCGTGGAGGCCTCCGTCTGGGCGATCAACGTGCCGCCGGCAATGAGCAACACGGGCAACACAATCGGCAGCAACGAGGCAAAGAGGGATGGCAGTTCGTGGGTTTCCTTGGCGGAAAGCGACTCCAGTTTTTCGATGGCCTCGGGCGTTTCACGGAATGGAATGTCCATTCGCCTATTGAGCCAAACGCCATAAAGATAGCCCGCGCTGGCGGTGAACAGGCCCACCACCAGTCCGGCTAAAATCATGGTGCCAATATTGATTCCCAGTGCACTGGCCACGTATAGCGGGCCGGGCGTGGGCGGCACCAGCGAATGGGTCATCGATCCGCCGGCAATGATGGCGACGATGAGCAGTAGATAATTTTTGCGCAATTTCAGCCACATCGCCTTGGCCAGGGGGATGGCGAGCAGGAAGAGGCTGTCAAAAAAAACGGGTATGCCTAGCGCAAAACCACTGCCCAGAAAAGCCACCGGCGCGCCTTTCTCGCCTACCATGCTCAGTGCCGCGCGCACAATCCGATCCGCCGCGCCGCTGGCGAGCAGGCACCGGCCGATGAGGCAGGCGAGCGCAATAACTAAACCAATTTTACCAAACGTGACGCCGAACTCTTGGGTAATACGCTGGATGGGAGTGCGATTGTTTGCGTAGTCTGCCTGATCATTCTTGATTTGGGCCTGCTCGATTTCTGTGAGGTCTGCGCCAGTTAATTTGACACGCTCATTGATCTTCTTGTCGGCCAGAGCATTGGCCACCTGAGTTTTTGGCGTGATACTGGCAATCAATAGTGCGGCAATAAAGAGGGCGATGAACGGATGTAATCGCAGCCAAAGAATGCCGCCGAGCACTGTAGCTAAACCAATGAGAAGCAGGAGGAACGGATCCACGCGGGAGGGATAAAGGCCTATTGTGAAAAACTCAAGCTTTCAAGGGTTGGGTTGAATGCCTAATCATTCAAGGGTAGTCCAATTCACTCATGCATCAAATTTGTATTTGTCTTATAGCTGGAGCACTGAGTGCGGGTGCTGCCGAATGGAACCAGTGGCGTGGGCCTAACCGTAATGGTTTGGTGCCAGACCAAGTGCGGCTGGACACTCAGTTTCCTGAAGCTGGGCCGAAGGAGATATGGAGAAGTGAGCCCATACCCAGTAACGACGATGGAGGTCATGGCAGTCTTGTGATTTCAGGCAATCGGATTTACATGGGAATCGTGTGGCACAAGAATATTCCTTCGGAGAAACGTGAACTTAACGAACTGGTGGTGCGGCGGATGGGTTTCCGTAATCTTTCCCAACATAAGGGGTTAGCGGATAAAATGGAGGAGGCCCGCCTTGCTCTCAGTTCACGGTTGCGTGGCGCTAAACTGGAGGAATGGGCTGATGCCTGGCTGGAAGAGCATCTGGACCCCAAACAGCAGGAAGCCATCGGCGGCTGGATTAAAGACCGTTTCAAGAAAGGCAAATCAGCTGTGCCCTATGGCGACCTCGAGAAGATCTCGAAAGCCGGCGACTTGCTTTTTGAGAATGACAAGATTTTCAAGGCATGGATTGAGAAGCAGGGTTTCTCAAAACTGGCGCGAGAACAGCTCATCAAGGTTGTGCCGTCCTCGATACGTGAAGCGAAGGACGTGGTCATCTGCATTGATGGCACTAACGGCAAGACTCTTTGGCGCTCAGAAACCCCCGGCCACCCTACTGGTCGTAAATCATCCAGCACCCCGTGTGTGGCCAATGGTAAAGTGTATGCCGCTGGCAGCACCCACGCTCATTGTGTGGATGCCAAAACGGGCAAGCCAGTTTGGTCTGTGAAATTACCGTCCAAGCCGACGGCATCGTCGTTTCTTGTAGCAGATGGTCGGGCATTTATTATGGCTGGCCGGTTAGTGGCACTGAATGCCGAAACGGGCCGAGAGATTTGGCAGAGTGAAGACGCACGTGGTGGTAATTCTTCGCCCATGATATGGGAACATAAGGGACACCAGTTCATCATCATCAGTGCCGGTCGCGAGGTGTTTTGCCTCAACCCAAGCGATGGCAGCGTGGTGTGGTCTGTGGCGGGCGGGGGAGATTCCACGCCGGTAATTTATGGTGACTGGCTGGTTTCCTATTCACGCGATGCTAAGATCGGCCTTGCCGGCTACAAACTCTCACTCGCCGGAGCGGAGATGATTTGGAATCTGGCGCTGGATGCCCGTCGCTCTCAATCCACGCCGATAATTTACCAGAAGCATGTTTACTTAGCTGGCGGCGAAAATCAGTTATGTCTCGAATTGGCCACCGGCAAGGTGCAATGGCGCGAGAAACGACAAAGCACCATATCATCACCCTTGATTGCTGATGGCAAATTTATCTTGATGGAGAAGAAAGGCAGCGACCTTGTGATGCTCGAGGCTACACCCGAAGCGCACCGGGAAATTACCAAAACTCGTGTGAAGGCTATGTGGTGTCCATCACCCGTGGTTAGCAATGGTCGCCTTTACCTTCGCCGAGAGAACCATGTGGTTTGTTTCAATCTTGCGTTAAGGCAGGTGGTTCCGTAAGGGCGAAAGCCATTCTTACCAGGAAATCTTTTCTATCCGGCTCGCAACTTCTTCCGCATTCGCGCGGCTGTTGAAAGCGCTGATGCGGAAGTAGCCTTCGCCGGCGTTGCCAAAGCCGGCACCGGGTGTGATGACCACGGCGGCTTCGTTGAGGACGCGGTCGAAGATATCCCAGCTCGGAGCATCATTGGGGGTCTTAAGCCAAATGTATGGGGCATTGGTGCCGCCGAACACTTCCAAGCCCGCTGTGCTGGCCGCTTCACGCAGGATTAAGGCATTGCTCATGTAGTGCGCGACAAGCTCCTGAACCTGCGCTTGTCCAGCTTCAGTATACACGGCAGCAGCAGCTTTTTGAATAGGGTAGCTGGTGCCGTTAAATTTCGTGGCGGTGCGGCGCGACCAAAGGGCGTGCAGGCTGTGAGCGTTGCCTTTGGAATCCTTGCCGGTCAATTCCTTGGGGATCACGGTGAAGGCGCAACGAGTGCCGGTGAAGCCGGCGTTCTTGGAGAAGCTGCGGAATTCAATAGCGCAATTACGCGCGCCTTCGATTTCAAAAATTGAATGCGGCACGTCGGCATCCTGAATGAAGGCCTCATATGCAGCATCGAACAGAATGAGTGAGCCGTTTTTCTGCGCATACTCCACCCACCCAGCAAGCTGCTCGCGAGTGGCGGTGGCACCGGTGGGGTTGTTGGGGTAGCACAGATAAATAATGTCTGCCTTTTCATCAGGAGTGGCCGGAACAAAATTATTTTCGGCGGTACAGGGCAGGTAAATGATGCCGCCGTATTGTCCGGTGTCATTGGCGGTGTCGGTGTGGCCGGCCATCACGTTGGTGTCGAGGTACACGGGGTACACGGGGTCGGTGATGGCGATGCGGTTTTGGTGGCCAAGGATATCAAGGATGTTCGCAGTGTCGCACTTGGCACCGTCGGACACAAAAATTTCGTCCGCAGTCACATTGATTCCACGCTCGTTAAAGTCGTTTTCCGAGATGGCTTCGCGCAGAAAATCATAGCCGTGCTCCGGGCCGTAGCCTTTGAAGGTTTCGCGGTCGGCCATTTCGTCCACGGCGGCGTGCAGAGCCTCGGTGCAAGCAGGCGGCAGCGCCTCGGTCACATCGCCAATGCCGCAGCGAATGAGCCTTGCGGCGGCCACGGGGTTGGCCTCGGTAAATTCCTTCACGCGACGGCCAATCTCGGGGAAGAGATAACCCGCCTGCAGTTTCAAATAATGTTCGTTAATGAATGCCATCGGAGGGCGGACGGTATCCAAACTCTGGCTATTTGCCCATCAGAAACGCAAACAAGTCTCGCACCTGCTGCGGCGTCAGTGCGTCGAGGATGCCCTCGGGCATGAGCGAGATGGGCATCGCCTGCAAATCTTTGATTTCGTTGCGGGGGAGGGTGATGGAATTTTGGGTGAGGTCTCGCAGCACGATGAACTTGGGCGCGCTTTGGGCGATGAATCCGGTGAGGCGCTGGTTGTCCTTAGTGACGACATTGAAGCCGGCGTATTCCTCGCGGATGCCCAGGCTGGGATCGACCACTGCGGGAATGAGAAAGCCGGGATTGTTCAGCTGATACGCATCGAGATTTGGGCCGATGTTGCCGCCCTGGCCGCGAAGGCGATGGCACGCGGCGCAGGCGATTGCGAAAACAAGTTTGCCCGCCTTTGCGTCGCCTTTATTCTCGGCTATCAACGCCGCCACCGCGGTCATGCGTTGCTGCTTGGCTTCGGTGCTTTGGCGTAACTGGCCCCAGTGTTTCTGCACGAGCGCGTTGATGGTCTTTTGCTTGTGCCCTTGCATGGCCAACACCGTGGCGGGCCGTACGTCCTCGCGCTTGATTTTTCCCTCGTCGATGGCTTGGATGAATTCCAGCGACCAATTCGCGCGGCTGCTTAAAATAAGCTGCGCCGACTCACGCTCACGCTGCGGCATGCCCGCGTAGCGCGCGAGCAAAGCCATGCCCACCGAGTTGCTGTTGAAACGCTGAAGCGCCGTCATCAGCTCAATGCGGCGTTTACTATTTTTTTCGGCTTCGAATTGGCCGAGCAATAGTTTGAGTGCGTTAGCACTGCGGCGCTCGGAGAGTAGTTGGGTCAACGCGCGCCGATCGCTGGCAGAGGTCTTAGGGTGTTTCACCAGCGCGATGGCTTCATCCATGGCTTCGTGCAGGCCGAGCCGAGTAGCGAAGCTGATGAGTTGTGGCGTGTGCGGGCGGGATTCCCATAGTTTGATAGTCTCGTTGAGCAGCGACTTGGGCGGGTTTTGCACGGCATTGCCACGGAGGCCTTCTTCCATTCCGGCGGCGAGTTGGTCACGGTCGGCATCAGTGGGGGCGAGGGCAAGCAGTTTGGCGGCGGTTTTCAGGTTGGCGGCGGTGCGTTCCGCGGTGAATCGTTGGCCGAGGCGTTTCAAGATATGGCTCTGCATCATCGAGGTTTTCCAAATGGACTTATCGGCAAGCAGCTTGGCCACGGCGGGGCCGTCGCTAACGGCTTTGTTTTCGATGGCCCACCAGAGGAGCAGCGGGATGTGTTTGTCGTTCACGTCTTCGTCGCGGCGGATCAGCGCGGCGAGGATGGGAAAGCTGTCTTTGGCGGCCCAGCGCTTACAGGAGGCAGCAAGGCAGCTACGGACTTCAGCGTTGGTTTCGCTTTCTGCCAGCTTGATTAGCTTGGCACGGAGCGTGGGGGTCATGAGGTGGTCATCGCCGAGGAGGCGAATGGTCCAGTGCCGGATGAACGGGTGCGAGTGGGTGAGGGTATGTTCGGCGAGGCGAGGGTTGAATCCGCCGCAGTGGTTGATGGCCCAGAAACATTCGAGCGCAAATTGGCCGTCGCCTTTCATCATAAAACTGGTGAGGCGCGGCACGATGGATTTGTCCCGCCCGTCGGCGAGCAGGCGTTGGGCGGTTTGCCGGTGCCATTTGTTGGGGTGCTTGAGCACGTTGATAAGTTCGCCGCTAGAGAGCTTGCCGAGGTCGGTGGGTTTGCTGGGCTTGGCGCCCTTGGCGTGCATGCGATAGATACGGCCACTGTTTTTATGCCAGGTATCGCGCGGGTCGAGATGGCTCAGGCGGCTGTCGTACCAGTCGGCGAAATACACCGCGCCATCGGGGCCGGCTTTGGTGTCAACGATGCGGAACCATCGGTCGTCGGTGGTGACCATCGGCGGCGTGTCGACGGTTCGGAAGGTGGAGGTGTCCGTATAAATTTTACTCGCTTGCACGCGATTGACCAGCGCCATGCCGGCGATGATGTTCCCCTCATAATTGGGCAGAGCGCCACCTTCGTAAATGATAGTCGATTGCGCGAAGCGCGGCGTGTAACCCTCGTGCGCCATATGTTGATAAAACCCAAACGCATACGGATTGATCAACGGCCCGTGCTTGCCCCAGTTCTTGGTGAAACAACCGCCCTGCGGATAATGCACGCCACGCGTGTTGCCGTGGTTGGTGCCAGAGAAGGTGCGGCCGTTGCTGTCGAAATCGAGGCAATACGTATTGCCGCCGCCCTCGGCGAAGACCTCAAAGCGTTTGGTCGGTGGATGATAGCGCCAAATCGCTTGGCCGAGAAATTTGATGCCCTGAATCTCAGCTGTGCATGTGCTGCCGTGCGCGCCGTAAATCCAGCCGTCCGGTCCCCAGCGCAGGCTATTCGCGCCCGAGTGAGTGTCCTCCAATCCAAAGCCGGTGAGATGCACCGTGGGGTCGCCATCGGGAATATCATCACCATTCTTATCTGGATAAAAAAGCAAGTACGGCGGCATCAGCACCCATGCTCCACCACGACCGGTGATTACGCTGCGCGCCATGTTCAAGCCGTCGAGGAAAGTCTTGTGCTTGTCGAAAACGCCATCGCCGTTGGTGTCCTCGTGGATAGTAATCTTGTCCTTGCCGCGAAAATGGTTGGGCGGCGGCGGTGGCATCTTGTCGAACACCGCACGCAGGTATTTGTCGTACTCCAAAATCTTGATACCTGCTGGAAAGGGATACTGCAAATACTGAGTCACCCACATTCGCCCGCGTTCATCAAAATACATATTGAGTGGCTGCGCTACTGCCGGCTCATGGGCAACCACCTGCATCGCCAGCCCCTCGGCCATCTTCAGCCTTTTGATGCCATCTTGAGGTGTGGATGGCTTGGATTCGTCTGACAATGCTCCACGCCCTTTGAAGTTCTCAACAAAGGGTTTGAGTGAATCCCCAAACTTATCCTTTGGTTTGTCTGCAGCTTCTAATGACAAGGCAAACGTGAGGAGGAAAATAGCAATCAACCGGTGCATTCGATGATTGTGACGTACCCCCGTCGCGCGTCAAAGAAATAACCC
>JAPKEI010000085.1 GCA_028872685.1 Verrucomicrobiota bacterium
GTTATTGTTCAGCACTAAATCGGGTTGGGCGGGGCGATCGTATTCGAGGTCGAAGCCGGCCACGTTTTTGACTTCCCCGCGAGCGGCTCGGCTATAAAGGCCGCGGGCGTCGCGTTGGCATAATTCAGCCCAGTCGACATCCACCCAAGTTTCAAAATAATTCGGCAAATGCGCGCGGTTCCATTCGTGGATTTCGTGAAAGAGCGACATCGTGGGCACGATGACAGTTTGCCCTTGCTCGGCGAGCAACTGTGCTAGGCGGCTGATGCGGTACGCATTGGCTAGGCGGCTGGTGACGTCGTGGCCGGTTTTGGAATCGGCTATGGCGGCGCGCACGGCATCGCCATCGAGCACCACGGGGCGCTCGCCATGCGCGCGCAGTTGCTCGGCGGCAGCAGTGGCGATGGTGCTTTTGCCGGAGCCGGAAAGTCCGGTAATCCAAAGCACGCGGCCTTCGTTGTTTGCGTTTTCGGTCATGCGGTTACAGCAGTCTCAGCGGCATCCCAGCGCCAATCATGTTCCCAATTGGGCCGGTCGAGGCGTTCTTCGTACAGGCGCAGGTCGGTTTCGCTATCCACTTCGCACCATCGACCTTGAGTGGGGGTGGTGTTGATTTCCGCGCCGTCTTCGAGCAATAGCTGGAGCAGCGAAGTCATATCCAGCCGGTCGCGCCGCGCCTTGGGCAGGTCTTCGAGGATCACCTCGATGCGACGCCAGCCGGCTGGAGAAATTTTGAGTAGGCCCATATATTGACCTTCGATATCGGTGACCTCAGCCGCGCGATCTCCGATGGATTGCAGCGCGCCGTTGTCGCGCAGGCGGAAGGTCTCGGCATCTTCCAGCGGATCGGAAAAGCGTTCGCGCCAGAGCGGCAGCCATTCCTCATCATAACTGATGACCAATTCGCCGGGGTTAAAAATAAGTTGCTCAAGAATGGCCGGGTGATAAACGATGTCGGAATAAGACACAATGCAGTCATCGCGCTGGAGCCATTGGCTGGCGCAGGCGAGGGTGCTCACCATGTTGGTGCGGGCCCACTCGGGGTTTTCAAACCAAATGCAATCGGCGGGGTTAAGCGATTCGGCGAGGTAACCGCGCACGATGGCGATGTCGCGAATGCCGGCGGCGCGCAGTGCTCCCAGTTGCCACTCGAGCAACGTGCGCCCGGCAAAAGGTGTGAGGCATTTCGGGTGATCTTCGGTGAGGCCTCCCATTCGGGAGCCGCGACCGGCTGCTAAAATGATTGCGCGCATTTTTTTATTCCTTCCAACCTAAAGTAGTACACAGCAGGTTCCGATCCAGTTGCGCCTGCAAGTTATCCCCATCGCGTTCGGGATGCCATTGCACAGCGGCGATGGGTGCGGCGCGGTGGCGCACGGCCTCCACGCAGCCATCATCGCTGGCGGCCAGCAGTTCGAGCGATGGGGCAAGTGTGTTCGCGGGCACGGCCCAGTTGTGAAATGAATTTACCGTGGCGCGTCCGGGCGCATCAAATTCCAGCAAGTCTGTTCGCAAATGCACGGTGTGTTTTTGGGCTAGATGAGTTTTGGGTTCGCATCGGCGCAGTGCGCCTCCGCCGCGTTGTTGCAGCAATTGCATCCCACGGCACACACCAAAAACCGGCAGTGCGTTGCGCACGGCGTGATCGATCACAGTGTTTTCGGTTTTGTCGCGAATGGGACAAGTGCCAAGGTCATTGCCGCCGGACAAAATAAATCCATCGAGCTGCCAATGCTGGATGAATTCCGCCACTGCCGCGCCGAGGTTCGGGATGGGCACCCACGCCACATCCGGTGCGAGCGCGGCCATATAGCGCGCCCAATCCTGAGCCAAGCAATCGCGCGATTCACCGGAACCGGCGGCTTGTCCCACTCTCATTGTGATGCCAATACGTTCAGCCATAAATTGGTCGGAGTAATTTTGCTGCGCCATCGAGCTCCACTCGGTTGGCGGCGGCAATACGTTCAAAAGTTTGTTCACCCACGCCAATGGCCGCGGGCAGGCCGAGCTCGGCGCAGCGGATGGTCATGTGGCTGTTGGCACCGCCGAATTTGCTGACAAGCCCAGCGATGTTGCGCGTGAAAATCCAGTCGAATCCCGGATCGGCATTTTCGATGCAAATGATGCGGCCGCTCAGTTGGCCGTGGCCGCGGGATTGGTTACCGAGCCGCAGTGGCTCGCCTTCCACGTGGCGGTTGCCGACAAAGTTGGGCGCGCTACGGTGCAGCGGCACTACATAAAAATCACCCGGATCTCGGATGAGAAAACCCAACCGAATGCCATCTACGTTTTCCTGTTCGCGGCGGCGCTGTTCGACGAGATCCTCAAAGTGCAGCTCGGGATCGTTGAGCACCGGGCTGACGAGGTGATTGAGTAAATCCTGCACCGTGAGATGCGAGAGCGCGTCGCGGTCCAGCCGCGTGTCGCTGCCCCAATGCGCGATCAGCTCCAGCGCATCGGAAAGGTGCCGCGTGAAAATGAACTTGGCGCGTTCGCGCTCGGTGATGGCTTGGCGCGCGTACTCGATGAATTGCCCCGGTTCCACTTCCGGCATTCCCGCCCCGACAAAAAGTTCCTGAAACAATTGCGCCTCTGCGCCCGTGAGCGGGAAAACCGCATCGCTCGTCGCCGGCTCGGGCTGGGCGGTGGCGGCGAATAAATCATCGCGTTGATCGTAACGCGGCGAGGTGATGTCATACGTGCCCGGCCGCAAATGACCGTACTTGGCCAGAAATTCCGGGCGCCGGCGCGGTTGCGCGAGGGCTTGAGCAAAGTCGCCGGTGAAATCCGCCGTCACCGTGCGGAGCGTGCGCTTGAAGGCCGCCAGTCGTTGGTCCGAAAGCGCGCCGCGTGTGACGGCCGAACGCAAAATCGCTTCCGCCATAAATGCGTGCCGTGCAATCACCGAAAAAGGTTGAGTGCCCAGCGTGCGGCATTCTTCCAGCAGCGTCGGCAGCAGCGCCAAATCGTTGAGCGAGCGTCGCTGGGTTTGCAACGCCTCGAGTTGCTGGATGTTTTCCAGTGCCCTCGGCAACGAAGCACCGGGCGCAAGACTAAGATTGCCGGCGGTAATTTTCGCGAGTTGAATTCGGTAATCAAGAAACTCATCCGGCTCGAGCACATCGCCGTAGCGGCTTTGAAAATCTTCGTCGAAATTAAAATCCAACACCGTCTGCGCCACTTCAAATTCCACTTTGTCGTGCAGCTTGGGATTGGTCTCCAGCCGATCCATCCAGGCATCAACCAGTCGCTCACGTGTTTCGGTGGGCAAGCCGGCGGGCAGGAAGGAATTGAAACTCGCACGCACATCGATGTACGGCTGGCCGCCGAGCGTGAGCATCAGCGGCGTGCTGGGCACCGGTTGGTAGCCCATCTCCGCGCGGGCTTCCTGCCAAATAGAATCGGTGATGAGATGCCGGTACAGAGAGATCGCCAGCGGCCGCGGGCGCGTGCCGATGATTTCAGCGGGGTTCCAATCCGGCATCTGCCCGAGAATGGTGCGCGCACCGGCCAAGCCTTTGCGCGGTTGGGAGTGGCGCGTGAAAAATTCGCCCGCCTGAAACAATACCTCGCTTACGTGACGGCTGATGCGGCGGTTCCAGTTTTCCTGCACCGTGATGCGCCGCACCTGCAGCAAATGCAATTGGCCATCGCGAGTTTTTGCAAATTCAATATCCAACGGCGTGCCGCGATCGCACAAGCCTTCCAGCTCGCGCGCCAGCTCCAGCAACTCCGCCACGCGCGGCGAATCAACGTGATCAGTCACATAATCGCGATGCACCAAAACCGTTTTATTGACCACGCTGCCGCCGGTGATGGTATCGGTCTTGCCAGTTTCGTCATCGTAATTCAGCACATAATACGGCGCGCCGCTGTCCAGCTCGTGCGTCATAATTACGCCACTCAAAGTCACATCCGCCACCATCGTCATCACCAGGACTTGGTTTTCCGGACACTCATCCATCGACTCGATGACCTCTTCCACCGCGCTCCACACCGCGCGCGGCTGACTGCTGTCCACGTCCAGACACGAGGCAAATGCGCCTGCTTGTGATTGCTGCTCACCGTCTTCATTCACCGCGCTGCTGCGGAACACTACTTGCCCGCCGTCAAATCGCGCGGCAATTTCCTGAGTGATTTCCACCGGCAACGCCGACCATTCCGCCACGGTAAAACTAATGAGCTTCGGCACCACCGCCTTTTTCACCAACGGCTGCAATGCCGCGAGTGTGTCTGATTTCGTGCCAAAACTTCCCAACATCGTTGGAGACAACGAGGGCACAGCCGCCGGCGATGCGAAGGGCGCGGCCACCGCGAAATCCTCAAGCAAATCTGAGCTTGAGGACTCGGTCTCCGTGTGGAGGTCTTGGCAGGCGATCGTCATAGGAGAATCATGCGAGGCAGGTTTCCGGTGCTTCAGTTTCCAGTAATTGACGGGGCAGGGGGACTTTGGCCATGTCCTCCACGTTCAGGCGCTGGGCACGGCCGAATTTTCTCTCAACTAAATTAAGGTAATCGGGGTTGGTGAAATAAGTCTGCCAAGCATCGTCGCGGAAGCGCACCACTTCGGCGGCACTCAAGTGCTTCGTGGGCAGCGGTTGGCTTTCGTACGACAAAAAAGCGTAGCCTTCATAGTTGGTCGGCAGCGGCCAGTCGTTTTGTTTAGCTTCGTGATACAACGGGCTGCCAGGCAGGGCTTGGCATGGATACATATTGGCCATCTCGGTGTTCAGCTCCAACGCGAGGTCGAGCGTTTGTTGCATCGTCTCGTGAGTGTCATCCGGGAAACCATAAATGTAATTGGAAATGATGTTCACGTCCGCCTCGCGAATTTCACGTGCTACTTCGCGGATGTTGATGTCCTTAAACGACCCCTTCGAAACTTCGCGCCGCACTGCTTGGCTGCCGGCTTCGACGCCGAGCGCCAGCCAGCCGATGCCCGCGCGCTTGAACAGATCGAGATACTTCGGACGTACCGTGTCGATGCGCGAGTACGCCCACATTCGGAGCTGCAGTTCGCGGTCGATGATATTATTGAGCAACGGTTCGAAGTACCGTTTATCTAGGAAAAACATTTCATCCGAAATCCGCAACGTCTCCACACCGAGATTGGCGAGTGTCTCGAATTCTTTCGTGATGAAGTCCGGCGACCAATACCGCATTTTGCGCGAGTCCGACGAGTTGATGCCATCGCCGTTGTCCTCGCGGTTCACGATATTGATCATACAAAAATTGCAGGCAAACCGGCAGCCGAGCGAAGTGTAAATCGCCGCAAACGGCGTGCGCTTGGCGTGATCAAACTCTGCGTGCCAAAAATGCGCGCGATACAAATCCAAGGGCTGCTTGTCGTACGGCAGCAAATCCCAAGCGTAGCCAGGCAGATCAATGTCCATCCGTTCCTGCGGCACCACGTGCTCCGGCGCATTCAGCCACGGCCGCCCGTGCAGTTTGTGGCCGATGCCCTTCACCTTCTCCACCTCGTCATCGAGATTGGAGCGCAACAAATTTTGCACCGCATAAACGCCTTCATTCAACAGCACATAATCAATGCTATCCTCCGCCAACACTTCCAATGGCAGCGCGCTCGTGTGCGAACCGACGATTGCGATTTTGTATTCCGGATAAGCCGCCTTCAACCCGCGCGCCAACGCGACGGCACCTATCATATTGGTCGTTCCGGAGTTCGGGTTCTGTCCATAAACAGTCAGGCAAACGAGGCGCGGGTTGGCCTCGTCGATGCGCCGCACCGATTGCTCCAGCGTGAGTCGCTCTGCGCCGGTATCCAAAATCGCCGCCTCAAACCCATTGCTCCGGCAGGCTTGCGCCAGCAGCAAGGACCAAGTGGGCGTCTCGATGGCGGAATATTTTTTGGCCAATTCCTGATACGCCTTCGCCGAGGAATCGGGCGAGACAAACAGCACGTCGAGTTGTTTGTTCAAAGATTTAATCATCGTTACAGGGTGTTCAACAGTTCGGTCAGCAGCGTGATGCGTTCGGGCTCAAGGTCGGGATAGTTCCCGATGTACCAGCCGTAAAAGTGGACGTGATTCGTGAAGGGATAATTTTTGTACTCATCGCCAAACCGCTCGCGGGCATAAGGCTGCCGCAGTTGATTGCCGCCACCGGCGGTACCGCGGCGAAATTCCACTTTCCATTCGCGCAACGTGCTTTCCACGCGATCGCGCAGGGCATCGTCCGGACTGCGCAAAATCAATGTGAACGCGTAATTGCTGCTGCCTTCCACGGCGAAATCGGTTTGGAATTTCGAGGAGTCCAAGCCATTTAAGAAGCGCTTCAAGTTACGCGTGCGAATGGCATTGTTGTCGTCCAAACGCTTCAGTTGATGGCGCCCAATCACTGCGTTGAGTTCTGTGCCGCGCACGTTGTAAGCGGGATAAGCAAAAATAAATTCCGGATTCAAATCCGGATGCTTGGATTGGTAACGTTCCTTCGTTGATTGCTCCGAAGCCTCGCGCACCATTCCGTGCGAGCGATAAATGCGGATGGCTTCGTAAAGTTCATCGTCATTTGTACAAACCATTCCACCCTCCACCGTGCTAAGATGGTGCGCGTAATAAAACGAAAAGTTAGAAGCCCAACCCATGCTGCCCACGCGTCGGTCATTGAACGTCGCGCCGTGCGCCTCACAGCAATCTTCGATCAATGGGATGTTGCGTTTATCAAGTTCGTCGAGCAGGCGTTGGTCGAGCCCGTTGTAGCCCAACACGTGCGTCAGAAAAACAGCCTGTGTTTTGTCGGTTACTTTATCGAGCACTTGAGAAATATCCATGCCGAGCGTGCGCGGATCGATATCCACAAACACCGGTTTCAAACCCGCGTGCAGCACCGAGGCGATGTCGCTCACCCACGTCAGCGTCGGCACAATCACTTCGCCTTCGCCTTTGAGCTGGCGCAGCGCGGCCATTGTCACGAGGTTTGCTGCTGATCCGGAATGCACGAACACACTGTGCTTCACGCCCAACCACTCGCTCCATTCGCGCTCGAACTCGCGTACGTTGGTAGACTGCGTGAGGATGGGATCGTCCTGCTGCAAAAATTCCACGAGACAATCCAAATCCGCCCGCGTGATGTTGTTACGCATCAACGGCCACGGGCCGAGGGCAGTTTTGGGGTCAGCAGTGGCAGCACTATTTTTCATTATAAAAATCTCCGTATTCCACGAGAATCGTGCTCTTGCCATCCTCCCGCGTGCGGGCTTTTTCATAGGCAGGGTAAACTTCTTCCGGTTCTTCCAGCCGGATAACCTCTACGTTTTTTAGCATTTTACGGTAGGCATCGGTGTAATCACCGATGTGCTGATGGCCCGGATGCAGCGGCCGTTGCGAGCCGATGCTGGTGCGGATTATGGCTTTGGGTTGGTAGCCGCCAGCGGACATATCGCCAAATTTATCAAGGTGATTGACCAGTTGATTGGTGGCGAGTAGCAGAAAATTCCAGCGCGGGAAAATGCTGACCGGCAGTTTGCCCTGCAGCGCGAGGCCATTGGTCATTCCCATTTGCATGTCCTCATCCACGGGCAGCTCTACTTTGCGGTCGTTGGAAATTTCCTTGAGTGTGTTGCTCATCGCCGTGCCGGGGCAGGCAACGGCTTGGCCGATGAAAACCGTGGCCGGATCTTCGGCGAGGTATTCCATCGAGCGTTTTAGCTCATCAAAATATTTCAACAGTTTCATAGCGTCCGTGCTTAAAATTGTACGCGCTGGCCAGCCCCGGCGTGCGGGTATTTGGTTTCGTATTGGTAATAGGTGACGTACGGGTTGTCGGCGTTTTCATAAGTGAGCGTATCCACGCCCCAAGTTTCGCGGGTGTCGGTGCACACACTTTTGCCGTTGTCTTCAATCACAAAGTGCACCGGCAGCTCATGGTTTTGTACATACTTGATGCACTCATGAGCTGAGCCGGTTTCGGAAGTCATCTCGCCAAGGAAACACCACACGCGTTCCTTGCCGCCCTCGCGCTGGATGCCGAGTCCGAGTCCGACGGCTATCGGGAGCACTCCGGTTACGATGGCGGAACTGAGCACGCGGTGCTCAGGAAAATTAAGTGTGATGGAATGACCGGCCATAATTTCGGACTTCACTTCATCCGCCGGCACGCCTTTGAGGAGGCACTGGTAATGACTGCGCCACGAGCACAGCACCCAATCATTCGCGCGCACGCGATCGAACACATCGATCATCTCGCGTTCGTTGCCGGAATAAAGATGCACCGGAGCTTTGATTTTTGAGGCGTTGAATTCGTCGGCTATGTCGTCCTCGAAAGCGATCAACTCCTCGGGCGCCCAACGCGGTAAACCGCCCGCGGTTAAACTCGGCGCGGCGGTTTCGGGTTCGCAAATAAATGGGGGTCTCATAATTTAGGCGAAATTAGCGAGTGCTTCGGCGGTGGCCTCCACGTCGTCGAGTTCACGGAATTCGGCCAATTGCCGGGATTTATTGTCAGCTTCGGCGGCTGAATAGTCCTGGTCGCGGTCGTAAAAAATCACCTGACTTCCGGCTGTCTCGAAGTTAAACGGCACATGGATGAGGCGATTGAGTTTTTCGCGAACGGCGGGTTGAAACTGGGGCGGTACGAAGAGCAACATAAAGCCGCCCCCGCCTGCGCCGGTAATTTTGCCGCCCACCGCACCCGAATCGCGCGCGGCGTTGTAGAGTTCACTGATCGCGTCGTTGGAGATTTTATCGCTGATAGCCTGTTTCGCGAGCCAGCTTTCGTGCAGCAGCTCGCCGTATTCTTTAATGGGCCCGTGACCACAGAGAACGGCGAGGGCTTCCTCCACCATATCGCGCAGGATGCGAAGTTGGCGGCGTTTACTTTCAAGTGAGGGCACATAACTGCCAGCCACCTTATCGGCGGTGCGTTTAATGCCCGTGTAAAAAAGCATAAGATGCGACGTGAGTTCATTCAGCCGGTCAGGCGGAATGATGACGGGTCGCACCGAAATTTCTCCGGAGGTGTGGAAGGTGATGTGGTTGAACCCGCCGTACGCCGCGTTGACTTGATCCTGCGAGCCGACGGTTTCTTTCAACAAATCCTGTTCCAAATGAATGCTCTCATTGGCGAGTTGTTCCTTTGTCGCCATATGGCCTTTGAGGGCGTAGAGGGCATTGAGCAAACCGACCGTGAAGGCGGAGCTGCTACCCATGCCGCTGCGGGCGGGGAGGTCGCCGTCGTGGTGAATCTCAATCCCACGATTGAGGTTCATAAATTTCAGCGTGGCGCGCACCGAGGGATGCTGTATTTCTTCAATAGTATTAGTGCTCTCGATTTGCGAATACACCACGCGAAATTGATGGTCGAAAAACGGGGGCAAATGGCGCGCATTAATATAGCAGTACTTGTCGATGGTGGTCGACAGCACCGCGCCGCCGTGTTCGCGGTACCAGCCCGGATAGTCCGTGCCGCCGCCAAACATTGAGATGCGATAGGGGGTGCGAGTAATTATCATTTCCTGCCCTTCGTCGTCATATTTAGACCTTTTTCTGGCAGGAAAAATTGAACCTGCCCACGTACGAGCAGCAAGTGCCGTGCCACT
>JAPKEI010000423.1 GCA_028872685.1 Verrucomicrobiota bacterium
CCTCTGATCATGCGCTGGCCCGGTCAAATCCGCGCGGGCACCACCAGCCATCAAGTTTGCGCCACCTTCGACCTCACCCGCTCTATCCTCAACCTCGCCGACGCCAAAGCCCCTACCAACCGATTGGACGGCGTCGACATCGTCAACCATATTACCGCCCGAAAACCCGACTTCTCACGCACCCTTTTTTGGCGCGGCAAACGGGGTGAGCGCATCTGGTCGGCCGTGCGCGCAGGTGATCTAAAATATGTTCGCAAAACCGAGGGCCAAACTCAGGAATGGCTCTTCGATCTTTCCAAAGATCTCGGCGAGAAAACCAACCTTACCTCGAAACACCCCAAGGATCTGGCTCGCCTGAAGAAGCTATTGGCCGTTTGGGAAAAAGAGGTGCGACCGGTGCGATAAATTCGTAAGCTTTCCCACATGAGACAGTTGTTCCTATTTCTTATAGCCACGTTTCTCCACGCCTCCCTCGCTGTGGCGCAACCGAATATCGTACTCGTCTTTATTGATGACATGGGGTGGGGCGACTTTTCTTGTTTTGGCAACAAGGATGCCAATACACCCAACATCGACCGGATGGCTGCCGAAGGCCTTCGCTTTGAACAGTTTTATGTTAATTCGCCCATCTGTTCTCCCTCTCGTACGGCGATTTCCACCGGGCACTACCCACAACGTTGGCGTATCACTTCCTATCTGGCGCACCGCGCCCTGAATAATCGCCGCGGCATGGCCCAGTGGCTAGACCCTAATGCGCCAACGCTTGCGCGGGCCTTGAACAAGGCTGGTTATGCCACGGGCCATTTTGGTAAATGGCATATGGGTGGCCAGCGTGATGTGACTGATGCTCCAGCGATTACTAAGTATGGTTTTGATACTTCACTCACCAATTTTGAAGGGATGGGGCCCAAGCTGCTGCCGCTCACGCTCAAGCCCGGGCAGGACTCTAAGAAGCCGGGTCGTATTTGGGGTGATGCTGCGCGCTTGGGTAAGGGAGTACGCTGGATGCAACGCTCTGAAATCACTGGCGGCTTTGTCGATGAAGCCATTCCCTTTATTAAAAAGGCCGTTAAGGCGAAGAAACCTTTTTACATCAATCTTTGGCCTGATGATGTGCACAGCCCCTTTTGGCCGCCGGTGGATAAATGGGCTGATGGAAAACGCGGCCTTTACCATTCGGTACTGCAGGAAATGGATCGTCAATTCGGTAAACTCTTTGAATTGATTAAAGAGGATCCTAAATTGCGCGACAATACGCTGGTACTTATTTGTTCGGATAACGGCCCGGAGCAGGGTGCCGGTTCAGCAGGGCCTTTCCGCGGATTTAAGACGCATCTCTATGAAGGTGGGGTGCGCTCCTCTCTTATTGCCTGGGGACCGGGCTTGGTGGCCAAGCAAAACCATGTGAACCGCACTTCAGTATTTTCAGCCATAGACTTGGTGCCGACTTTATTGGACTTGACCGGCTCACCGCATCCCAAGAATGCAAACTATGACGGGGAATCATTGACTGGGACGCTCTTGGGGAAATCGGATGCCTCACGCAAGGCCCCGATTTATTTTCGCCGCCCGCCAGATCGCGATTCCTATTATGGAGACAAGGATTTGCCAGACTTGGCCGTACGGGATGGGAAATGGAAATTTCTCTGCGAATATGATGGAGATGAACCTGAGTTATTCGACATGGAAAAGGATCGCGGCGAAACCAAAAACATTGCGGCCAAACATCCTGAGCTGGTTGCGAAGTTTGCCAAGGCGTGTATTACTTGGCATAAATCTTTGCCACCGGACAACGGTCCACAACTGGCGGGCGACTTCCGACGTAATCCACCCAAGAAGCCGAAAAAGAAATGAGAGGCTTCGCTGAAAAACTAATGGGACGGCTTGTTGCTTTCCTATTGTTTGTAGGTATTTCTTCGTCACAGGCAGAAGATTTCCCGCTGGCGCTTCAGGCGACCTTCAAGGCCCATTGCATTAAATGTCACGGTAAAGGCGGCAAGGTTAAGGG
>JAPKEI010000424.1 GCA_028872685.1 Verrucomicrobiota bacterium
GGTTCACGCAGTTGCACACAAAGGCGTGTCCGTAATCATTCCAATCGATACCCCATGGATTGGTCGTGCCGTCTGCAAAATTCTCCCACACATGCCGCAACGGATGATAACGCCACACGCCGCCGTCAATGCGCCGACGCTCCGCCTCAGGCGTACCCGGCTTGCCCACCAGCGACCAGTTCGATCGGCCATGCGTTGCATACAGCCAGCCGTCCGGCCCCCAAGCAAAGCCGTTGGCGATATTGTGCGCGTTGGCGTGGGTGCCAAAGCCATCGAGTAGAATCACTGGATCCCCATCAGGCACTCCGTCGTAGTCCTTGTCCGGGATAAAATAAAAGTTCGGAATCGACATCACCCACACGCCGCCAAAGCCCACCTCGATGCCACTCACGTATTCCAGTTTATCGTAGAAAACGATGCGCTTATCGTGTGTGCCATCGCCATCAGTATCCTCGAGAATGATGATGCGGTCCTTTTTGCCCGCTTTTTTGTCTGGATAATTATTGGCTTCAGCCACCCATAGCCGCCCACGGTCATCAATGCAGAATCCAATCGGCTGTTTGATATCCGGTTCACCGGCAAAAAGGGTCACGTTGAATCCCTTGGGCACCTGCATGGTTTTAGCCGCTTCCAATGGAGGGAAGGGTTTCTCGACGACCGGTTGCGCATTCTTCTTGGCACCCCAAAGATAAGGAGTGCAAAAAACGGCAAGTAGAAATCCGATAGTAAGGTGCTTCATTACTTCTTGAGTAAACGGGGCGAAGCTTCATCAACCCAGCCGGCTTTGCGTTGACCTTTGCCGGGGCGGTTTGTGTCACCTAAGTCTTTACGGGCGGCCTCGGCGTGAGCAAGAAGTTGCTTCACCACATTAGGGTTGGCGGCGGCCACGTCGTTGTCCTCATGAATGTCTTTGGCTAGATTGTAGAGCTTGAGTTCCATCTTGCCCTCGGGTTTGCCCCAGTTACGTTTTTTGGAGTCCATGGCGACAAAGAGCTTCCAGTCGCCCGAACGCACAGCCTGTAACTGGTCCATCTGGTAATAGTAGTAAGCCTCGCGGGGATGGGCCTTGGATTTGCCGGTTAGGATGGGCCATATATTTTTGCCGTCGATGATACGGTCGGTGGGTGTTTTGCCGCCGGCGATTGCGGCGAGGGTGGGCAGGATGTCCAGCGTACTGGTGAGCGCGCTGCTGCTGGTGCCGGCGGGGATTTTTCCGGGCCACCGCACCACGCAGGGTACGCGCATGCCGCCTTCATCAGTACGACCCTTGCGGCCGCGCAGGGGGAGGTTACTGCCCTGCTTCTCGCGGAAGGAACCGTTGTCGGAGGTGAAAAGGACAAACGTATTTTCATCAATGCCTTCGGCTTTCAATGTCTTGAAGAGTTCGCCCATGGACCAATCGATCTCCTGCACCCAATCGCCGTAGGGGCCGTCCTTGCTGGTGCCCTTGAATTTGTTTCCGGGTACTAGCGGTAGATGCACGGCGGTGTGTGGCAGGTAGAGGAAGAAGGGCTTTTTGCTGTTGGCCTTGATGAATTTTACCGCCTCAGTGGTGTACTGCGTGGTGATGGTGGTATCGCGCTGCACACTATCCTCAATTACCTCAAGATCGCGTACCAAAGGCAACGGCACCTGCTTGCGGTTCATGTCGTTGCTGTAGGGGATGCCAAAGTAATGATCGAAGCCTTGAGAAGTTGGCATGAAATCGGGGTGATCGCCGAGATGCCATTTGCCGATGCACATGGTGGCGTAGCCCTGCTCTTTTAGCACCTCGGCCACGGTGATCTCGCTTGGGTTCAGGCCCTTGCGGGCGGCGGGGAAAAGCACGCACAGGTTCTTTTCATCCACGTGCATGTTTACGCGGCGCGGATAACAGCCGGTCATGAGGCTGGAACGCGAGGGCGTGCAGACCGGGCAGGTGGAATAGAAGTCAGTTAGCTTCATGCCTTCCTTGGCCATCTTGTCCAATACCGGCGTGGCGTGTTTCGTGGAGCCGAAGGGCCC
>JAPKEI010000086.1 GCA_028872685.1 Verrucomicrobiota bacterium
AAACCAAGTCGCACCATGCCAAAGCTAAGGCGCGGTATGACAAGGTGAAGGCATCACTGCCCAAGGCCTACATCGGAACCCAAACTGCACAGAACGAGGCCAAGCTCGCCAAGGTGGAGAAACCCACCAACGCGGTCATTAACTCCATCTGCGGTTGGATGCTTGTCGGGGTGAAATATTTTGCCTGGATTGGGGGGATGTTGATTGTGCTTCCACTGTCGCTAGTGGAAATTCTTTGTGGTCTGCGCGAGCCGGACTCCGCTGAGTTTGTTTGATGACAAATCTTTGGCTGGGCAAAACAGTTGACGTGCGTGCGCATTTGCCCGAAACAACCCGCCCATGAATGATGCCGAAGGCAATGAACCGTTGAAAGATTTCATCCGCGACCGCGTGGTGGCGGATGTGGCGGCGGGGGCATATCCCAGCGTAGTCACGCGTTTTCCGCCTGAGCCTAACGGCTATTTGCACATCGGCCACGCAAAATCCATTTGCCTCAACTTCGGCATCGCACTGGAAAACAGCGGCGTCTGCAACCTACGTTTTGATGACACCAATCCGGTGAAGGAAGACACCGAATTTGTGGAATCCATCACCGAGGACGTGCGCTGGCTGATCGAGGGCTGGGCGGATTCTGTGCTTTCGAGCGAGATTTTTTTTGCGTCCAGTTATTTTGAGCAGCTTCATAATTACGCCGTTCAACTTATCCGTGATGGTAACGCGTACGTGTGCGATCTCTCGCTTGAGGAATGGGAAAGCTATCGCGGCGCACCCGAACTGCCCGGAAAAGAAAGTCCACATCGTAATCGCGGCGTGGAGGAAAATCTGGATTTGTTTTCCCGCATGCGCGGGGGTGAGTTTGCCGATGGCGAAAAAACTCTGCGCGCCAAGATCGATATGACTTCGCCGAACCTGCATATGCGCGATCCGGTGATTTATCGCATCCGCCATGAGGCGCATCATCAGGCAGGCGAGGCGTGGTGCATTTATCCAATGTACGATTTCACCCATTGCCTCAGCGATTCCATCGAGGGCATTTCGCATTCCATCTGCACGCTGGAGTTCGAGGTGCACCGGCCGCTGTACGATTGGGTGTTAGATCAACTGCCCGTGCCGCAGCCGCGTCCGCATCAGCACGAGTTTTCGCGACTAAATCCCACCTATATGGTGATGAGTAAACGTAAGTTGTTGCAGTTGGTGCAGGAAAAACACGTGCACGGCTGGGACGATCCACGTATGCCCACGATTGCCGGGTATCGGCGGCGCGGCTTCACGGCGGCGTCCATTCGCAGTTTTTGTCAGGGCGTGGGCGTTACCAAATTCAAGGGCATCACGGATGTCGGTCTATTGGAAAACGCCATTCGCGAAGAGCTGAACAAAACCGCGGAGCGCCGTTGCGCTGTTCTTGATCCGTTGGAAGTGGTCATCGATAACTACCCCGAAGGCCAATCGGAAGATCTGGAGGCTATCAACAATCCGGAAGACGAAAGCGCCGGAAAACGTGCACTGCCTTTCGGGCGGCGACTATTTATTGAGCGTGCTGATTTCATGGAAGACCCGCCGAAGAAATTTTTTCGGCTCGGGCCCGGGCGCGAAGTGCGTTTGCGTTATGCGTATTTTATCACCTGCCAAAGCGTGGAGAAAGACGGCGATGGAAACATTCTGCGCATTCACTGCACGTACGACCCCGAAACGCGAGGAGGCAGCGCGCCAGACGGCCGCAAAGTGAAAGGCACCCTCCACTGGGTCAGCGCCGAGCACGCTGTTGACGCCGAAGTGCGTCTTTACGACCGGCTCTTCACCGAGCCGGAACCCGAGGCGGAAGGCGATTTCCTCGACTGCCTCAATCCCGATTCATTGAAAATAATCGCCGCCAAACTCGAGCCTTCGTTGGCGAAGCTGTTCGCGGGTCAGCGAGTGCAATTCGAACGCCTCGGATACTTCACGCCCGACCCCAAAGATAGCACGACCGACAAACTCGTTTTCAACCGCATCGTCGGACTACGCGATAGCTGGGCCAAGTTGGTGAAAAAATAGGGAGGAGGTAAGCCGTGATCACCGAGCGTGCCCTACCATCCGGCCTTAGCGAGTTCATACGGCAGCCGTTTTAAATCGTTGCTGCACGGCCCCGGGGTGTCGACTGTGAAACTCCGCGCTGCGATGGGATCATACGCCGCGCGATGGGCCACGGCGGCTTTGGCCACGATAACGTTGAGCGTTGCCGGTTCCACGCCTTGGCTACGCCATTGGCCGAGGTCAAAGGGGGCGGTTTTGTTTGTGGTTAGTAAAATCGTCATGCCCGCGTGCTGCACCACGGCGCAGTTGCCCATATCGAAATAATCGCCGGACATTGAGGCGAGGTGGCTTTGTTTGTCCTCCAATTCAAACCGGCCATCACTGCGCGAAACCAATTCCACTTCCAACTCCAACGGCCCTTCATCAAACCGGCTGCCTTTTCCACCAAGCGCGAGCGTGCGTCTGCCGCCTATATGCAAATTAGAAAGTGCCCGCACCGCTTCTGGATCATTGAGGCACACGGCGGAGTTTTCGATGTGGTGGGAAACCAGAGCGCGCATACAGCCGGTACCATCTCCCGGTGCGCCGCCGCCGATATTGTCGCTCGGCTCCACCAAAACCGTGAGGCTATTTACGGTTTTAGAAATTTCCGGCATCACGTTTTCAACCGGCGGATCAATGCGCGCGCCAACTTCCTTCAACTCCAACGCGAGCGATTCCAATTCATCCAATGCCGCCGAGGCATCACCGATGGTGATGGCCTGCAAACTGACGCCCGTATCCGGCGTGTCGGCAAAGGCAAAGCCGGCGGTAATGTTGATGGCCCAAGCGTCGCCGCCTTCCAATTCGCGCGCGCGTTGTTCCAGCGCGCGCATCGGATCCTCGGCCGTGGCGGTGCTGGTGGGCGGCCACACAACGGGGAGTTGGCGCAGTTGCATTTTTGGTGTTTGGCCGGATTCAAACTGCCGCACCAAAAGGCGGGCGGCGCGCACGGCACTTTCGCGGGCATCGGTGTGCGGGTTTTTGCGATAGGCCACGAGGCAATCGGCGTGGCGTGCCATCCCGGGGGAAAAGTTTGCGTGTAAATCGTACACACCGAAAATGGGTTTGCCAGCGGCGCGGGGCAGGGCGCGGATGCGCTTTAGCACTTCGCCTTCCACATCGGGAAAAGATTCGCACACCATCGCGCCGTGCAACACGAGGAAAAGTGCGTCACAATCGGCATCCCAACGCACCTTAAACTCGGCCCACCAAATTTCGAGAACATCATCATTTACCGTCCCGCTGGGCGTGGCGCGGGCGTCGAGGGCGGGGAGGACTTGCCAATTTTGATTTTGGGCGAATTCGAGCACGCCTCCCAGTGGCGAGGCATCGCCGACGCAACCGAGCATCGTGTCTCCCACGCGGAATTGGAAATCGGCCAGAGAGGTGACGTCATCCACAAACGTGTGCGTCTCGTGGAACAGTCCGGCGATGAGAATTTTTTTGCTCAAAGAATTCCGTGTTTTGTAAATGCTTCGGTGACGGGCATTCCATTAGCAAGGTCAGCGCGCACCGCGTTTTCGCCGGTTACTTTTTCCTGCGCAAGGCGGAGGGTTTCGTCCAGTGCCTCGGCGGGGATAATAACCACGCCGTCGGCATCGCCGAGAAGGTAATCACCGTTTTTTATTTTTACGCCGTCGATGGTGATGGGCTGGCCGATGGCGGTTACGTCAATGCGGCCCTTGCTGTCGGCGGGGGTTGTGCCGATGGCGAACACGGGAAATTTCAACTTTTCCAGCGCCCACAAGTCGCGCGTGCAAGTGCTCATCACCGCGCCGCGCACGCCTTTGGCGATGCAGGCAGTGGAGAGCAGCTCGCCCCAAAACGCACAGTCCAAATGATTGCCGGCATCAACCACGAGTACGTCGCCGGTTTGCATGGCGTCGATGCCGGCCATCTCGAGTTTGTATGGCTCGGCGGGGATGGTGTCTACCGCCTCGGCTTTGGCGGTGAAGATTCGTCCGCATAGGTGGCGGGCAGACGTCATGGCACGGAGGCTGGGACTGAGGGTTTGGTGGCGGTGGTCGAGGGTGTCGAGCACATCGGCAATGACGGCGCTATAGAGTTTTTCCAAAATGGGGAGGGGATCGCTCATGCGCGGAGTGTGTGGTGGCTTGTCGTGCGCGCAAAGTTTTTTCGTTGCGTCTTGGGGGCGTTCGGCGAATCGTTTGCGCATGGCCGATTCCAATCAACGCGCGGACACCGGTGCCTCGTTTCGCCAGTGTTTGCTGGAATTGAAATGGATGGTGGCGACGTGGGTAGTTTTTTTCGCGTGGGTGATTGGGTATTCCAGCGTGGCGGGTTATGCGGCGGCGGAGCAGGCGGAGGTGCAAATGGTTTGGGGCATTCCGCGTTGGGTGTTTTTTGGCTGGTTGATTCCACTGGGGGCGGCCAACGTTTTTACCGTTTGGTTTTGCTTGTGCAAAATGCAGGATGAACCGATGGAGGAACTTCCGGAGGACATGCCATGATACTGGCGACCACGGAGGCCACGGCAGGCAATGCGGCGTTGGTGAGTTTTTGCATTTACACGGCGGTGGTGTTTGCGCTGGCGTGGTTGGCTAGTCGCAAGCGCGCGGGGAAGTCGTTTATGAACGAGTATTTCCTCGGCAGTCGCAATCTTGGGATGTGGGCGTTTGCATTCACCTACGCGGCCACCAGCGCTTCGGGCGGGAGTTTCATGGGGTTCCCGGCAAAAATTTACACGTATGGCTGGGTGATGGCGTTATGGATTGGCGGTTATATTGTCGTGCCGCTGGTGGCGATGGGGTTGATTTCCAAGCGGCTCAATCAAGTGGCGCGGAAGTCCGGCAGTATCACGGTTCCGGAAATGATGCGCAAACGGCTGGGTAGCCCGACCGTGGGTCAGGTGGCGACGTTGTTGCTGGTGTTTTTTCAATTCTTTTTCCTCCTGGCGCAATTCAAGGCAGGGGCAAAAATCATGACCACACTGCTGGGCGATGTGGGGGTTTTCATTGCCGCCAAAGACACCATTGAGTCGGTGCTGCAACCGCTACCGTGGATTGGCGGCAGCGGGGTGGACGGCGCGTATTATTTGTGTCTGGGCGTGTTTGCGGTGTCGGTGGTGGCGTATACGGCGTGGGGCGGTTTTCGGGCGGTGGTGTGGACGGATATGATGCAGGGAGCGGTGATGTTGGTGGGAGTAGTAATTTTGCTGGGGTTGGCGCTCACGCAAGTGGGCGGGTTAGCCAACGCCACGCGAGAGGTTGCCAAAATGGTGCCACCGGAGGAGGGGGTGTTGCGAATGGAAGTGAACGCAAAAACAAAACTGTCGCAAGGAGCTTGGTTTAAATTGGAAACCGATGAGCGGGTGAAATATTTTCGTGTGAAAAAAGATACAGAAGTTTCACCGGCAAAAGGCGGCGGCGGCGATGAAGTCGATGTGATTTGCCTGCCGCAACCAACGGATGCCGAGGTGAAAGCCATCGAGAAACAAATGGGTCAACAATCTGTGGCGGCCATTCCGTTCGTTTATCAAAAAGAAAGCGACTACAAATACGGCGCGGGCAAGCAGGGCGTGTACGTCAGTGCGCCGGGGCCTTCGTCGACGGAGGCGCAGGGGTTTTTGCCGGTGATGATGGCGATGTGTTTCTTTGCGTTTTGGCCGTTCGCGGGCTCGGGGCAGCCCAGCTACATGGCGCGGCAAATGGCGTTCAAAGACACGGTGACATTACGGCGGTCAATTGTGTTTGTGATGATTTATTTTTCGCTGATTTATTTTCCGCTCATTATCATTTTTACCTGCGGCCGCGTGCTGTTGCCGGGGTGGGAAATTGACTCGGACCGCATCATGCCGGAGATGGCGATGTTTCTCACGTCTAACGCCGGTGCGCCGTGGCTGGCGGGGCTGTTATTGGCCGCGCCCTTCGCGGCGGTGATGAGCAGCGTGGATAGTTTTCTCCTGCTGTTTTCCTCCACGATCACGCGCGATGTGTATCAGCAAAAACATCCGGACGCCTCCGAGGCTAAGCTGAAAAAAGTCAGCTACGCCGTCACCATCATCATGGGCGTGCTGGCGGTGGTGGCGATGCTCAAGCCTCCGCAATTTTTGCAGGATCTCATCGTGTTTGGCTCCGGCGGATTGGCGGCGAGCTTCCTGATGCCGGTTGTGCTGATGCTCTATTGGCCCCGCCTCACCCCCACGGCTACGGTGGCGGGGATGGTTTCGGGCGGGTTCACCATCGGAGCGATTTATTTGGTTGGGTTTTTTGTGCATGGCAAGTTTGGGGAATTTCCGTTGCTGGGACTGCACCCCTTCATTTGGGCAGTGGCCGTCTCGGCGTTGGTGAGCGTCATGGCCGTCCGTTTTTCAAAACCAACGGATCCTGAATTGGTGGAGAAATATTTCGGCAAGGTTGATGGGAGGCCGGAAATCGGTTAGATTAAAGGGGATGCGTTTGCTGCTCACATGGATTGGATTCGCGCTGTTGCTTCCGGCTGCGGGGGCGGCGAACTCGGTGGTGTGGCATCCCAAGGCGCGTACGTTTGACATGAATGTGCGCTCGATGGGCCTAGAGCAATTGTTGGGAGTGATCAAGGCGGAAACCGGCTGGGAAGTGCTGGTGGAGCCGGGATTGAAGGGACGCGTTGGGGTTAAATTTCGCGAAAAACCAGCGGCGGATGCCATGCGCTTGTTGCTGGGCGATAAGCGATTTTCGCTGGTTCCCCGCACCAAAGGCGGCACACGACTGTTGGTTTACGAGAGTAACCGGCGGGATGCCACACAGCAGGTTGCGGCCGCGATGCTCGCTTATGAGGAAACGGAACCCTTGGCGCCGGGCGGGGATGATGGCCGCTTGCTCACGCTCAAGGTGAAGGTGCATCATTTAAAGAGCTCTTATGCATCCATCAATACAGATTCAAAACTCACCAATATTCGACCTTTGCTTGCAGGCGTAAATGAAATGTGGCAATCGACAAACATCCGTTTTGTGGCTGACCGACCCTTGCCCATGCGCGCGGCGGATCGCGATGCGGAGAAGGCTTTTGCGGGCTTGTTCAAGCCCGGTGTCTCCGCCACGGCAGTGGCGCAACTGCAATCGCGCATCTTGCACAAAATGCTTCCAGATTTACCGGATCGCGGGAAGGTGTTTCACATCGTGGTGATATACACCATGCCGCGTGCGTATGGCGCGGTGTATTTACCCGCCAAAGGGATGGTGCTTATGCCGCAGGTAAAATTTGCGGCGTTGGTGGATGCCAATGGCGTGTGGAAAGATGGATCGCCGGTGTTCTTCGCGCAGTCGAACATTCTCGCGCATGAGATGGGCCATTCGCTTTCGCTGCCTCATGTGGCCACGCAGGGAAACTTGATGATTGATGGCAAGCTGCGCAAGGGCGGTGGAGTGGGGCCGGGGGATAGACTCACGGCTAAACAAATTATTGCTGCGCGTCGGCAAGCCTTTACTGGTGGCCCCTATGTGCCGGGGCTTAACCCCAAACCCAAGAACCCCTCCAAGCCCAATCTGCCGGAGGATTGATTTCGGCTGTGGCCGGTGTTACCTTCGAACCACGTTATGGACGATCCGTTATTGCAGGCACTCAGTGAATCGGGCGATGACCTCATCGCTGCATTAAGAATAGTTGCGCGCGCGGAGGTGTGCGTGGTGGTTACCCAAGGCGCGCTGGTGGGTTTGAATCTTGATGGCTCCAAGATCACCGATGCCGCACTTGACAAATTAACGGGGCAGGAAAAGCTCCGTTGGATTGGTCTTGCAGGCACCGCCGTTTCTCCCGAGGGCGTAGCCCGGTTGCGCGAACGTTTGCCCGACTGCAATATTCTTTATTGAATGAACCTTCGCCGCTTCAAATTCCGCCGGGCATTTTCCCTGGTGGAAATGTTAGTGGTGAGTGTTATCATTGGGATTTTGCTTGCCCTCATGCTGCCGGTATTTGCCAAGGCCATCGACAAGGCCCGGAAGGTGGGGCGTCCGGTTGATGGCAATGATCCAAGCAAGGGCATCCTCGGCCCCTCGTCCGTTCGGCCTGAAGATTTGGATTAGTCGCCGGATGGTTTTCAGAGTGGTTTTGTCGGCTGATTTTCGTTACATTTCCAATCCTTTACATCTATGGCCGCGTATTACGTCCAGAAAGATGGCGGGCATTTCGGCCCGCTTTTGCGCGATGAACTGCAACAGTACATCGCTGCCGGCGTATTGTCGGTTGACGATTGGGCCATCGAGGAAGGCAAAGATGCATGGGTGCCGCTGGGCACTTACGTGCAGATGCCTACCGAGCAGGAAGTTGCAGCCCAAGTCGACCCCACCCCCGCTTCAACAAACCACACGGCTGAACCTTCCGGAGGCCGTATGGCGTTGGCTGGTGTGGTGCTGCTGTTGATAGCTGCCGGCACGTTTGGCGCGTGGCAGATGTGGGGTGGCAAAACCACACTGACTGATGATCATTCACAAAACGGAATCAAAGTGAGCGTGTTGAGCCCCGGGGATGTTCCTCAGCTTCCCCCTCCGCCCAAGCTCAAACCATTGCCCACCAACAATCTTCCAGCCGCCGTTGCTGAGGAATTGATTTTCATTTCTCCTGAAAATCTTGAGCCACTCCAAGCCCGAGCCGAAGGCGGAGACGCGGAGGCGATGTTGGAATTGGCTCGCCGCCATGAAACGGGGTGGGGCGTGCGTTGGGATCCGGCAGCGGCTTTTAAGTGGGCTGAGAATGCCGCCAAGGAAAATGACCCGCGCGCGCGTGTGCTCCTGGCTTTCTATTGCATGAGCCGCGTAGGAACAAACCGCGTGGATGTGCAACTCGCCGCACAGCTGGAACAAACCGGCACTGCAGACGGCGCGCTGGAAAAGGTTCGGCAAATGGCAGATGAGGGAGATGCCGCTTCACTGACAATTCTGGGCTTGCGCAACAAGCCGCGCCGGGGATATCTCGGTCAACCGCGGTTCTCCGGAAAACCCAAGTTGGCATATCGGCAGTTCAGGTTGGCAGCAGATCAAGGCGATGTGCAGGCGCAGTACTGGGTGGGCATGATGGAAGCACAGGGCGTGGGTACCGAGCGAAACATTGAGCGTGCCGCATGTTGGATCGCTGCTGCTGCCGAACAGGGTCAGGCGCTCAGCATTTCTCTCCTCGGACTCATGCACGTTCAGCACCTTGGCTTGCCGGAAAGCCCGAATGAAGGCGTTCGCCTTATTCGTGAAGCAGCAGAACAAGGAATGCCCAAGGCTCGATATCGTTTGGGATATATGTACCTGAAAGGTAACCATCTTGCCCCGGACGCTCAGCAGGCCTGCATATGGTTTTTATTGGCGTACGAGGGCACGAGTTTGGCGCGCCCGTATTTACATAAAATGCGCGAAGAAATGGATCC
>JAPKEI010000087.1 GCA_028872685.1 Verrucomicrobiota bacterium
AACGGTGATCGGAGTAGAAGCCACGGTTGCCCTTCCAGTCGACGGAGGCGAAGCTGCCACCATCAAGTCTGCCTTTGGTGGCTTCCAATTGGTTGAAGCGTTTGGACTTCGGATCGGATGGCGAGAGCAGCATTTTGGAGCTGCCAAGCGAGCTACGGATGCCAGGAGCGACATCAACAAAACGAATGTCGTTCATGTGCCAGCGCGGATGGAACCGGTAGCCGACAAAGACACCATTTTTTCCTTTGATGGTGTGGTCACCGTAATTTCCCCATTGCAGGTAGTGGTTGCTGCGCGGTTTGTTTTTCCGATAGTCAGACGCATAAGCATCCAGAGCATCGCGATCCTGCAGTTCCCACATAAATGCGCCTGTGTCACCAGCGAAGCTGATGTAAGCCTTGGTCTGCTGACCGAGGTTGCTTGAGCATTTCATGCGGTTGGCCTTTTTCTTGGCTTTAGCCAAGGTAGGAAGGAGCATACTGGCCAAGATGCCAATAATGGCAATGACCACCAGCAATTCAATAAGGGTAAAGCCCTTTTTAATTTGATTCTTCATGGTTTTATTATGTTGGTTCGGGTTGTACGTCCTTTTGGGGACGCAGTTCTGCAGCGGCCACATCTATGGCCATCGCATATTGCCAAAACTTAACGCAAGTCCTGTGCCAAGCATAAAATTGATGTTTTCCCCATAAAAACGTGGTTCAGGGGTGCTTGGGTGGCGTGAATATTCCGCAATCATCCCAAAATTCACGCATGGTGTTAATAACCGGGTTGAGCATGAAAAATGAGGGGTTTTTGCTGCATAGGGTGGCACAACCGCCGTATGCTTCGGGGTGGTTGTGGGCGTTGCGAGAAACGGGCGTGGAATTTCTCGACACTGGGTTAACCTTCAACGGCGCAAAGCTGTTGCCGGCGAAATGACAAAGCCTAGGCTCGATCAACACCGGGTTTTCAGGCAATATCTCGGTTTAATTGGCAGGAAAGGTGCGATTTATTGAATCCTTTTGGCCATTTTTTGCGTCTTTAAGGATGTCGCCAATGAGGATTGTCCCATTTGTGTCAAAAAAGTGTCTGGTACAACATGTTTCGAATTGGATTTAGAATAAAATTGCTGCTGTCCATGCTGGCAGTGGTGACGCTGTGCACCGCTGTGATGCTGCGCGTGTCGCTGCGGCGCGTGGAAGCGGCGCATGATCAGCTCTTCCGCGATCGCGTGAATGAGCAGCTCACTTATCTGCCGCGCGAACAGGAGGCGCGGCTGAGTGTGGTGCGCCAAAAAGCTGCAGATTTTGCCGCTCGCCCACAGTTGCAATCCGCGCTGGAAGGCCGCGAAACCACGCGGCTCTATCAGCTCGCCCGCCATCAACTCCAACGCATGTTGGCGGAGGAATTCCGTAAATTAGCCGAGGAAATGGAGGCAAAAGAAAGCGTCGCCGCACGCCTCGCCATGAGCCGCCGCATGCGCGGTGCCATTGATCAATTTGCCAGCCAGCTTGATGATCCCAAACGCGGCATGGGAAAATCCTTCGCGCCCTCGCCCCTGCGCACCGCGTTGGAAAAACAGCCGAGCTCCATGGCGCAAATTTATGATCGTGCCGTGGCTGAAACCCGCCGCGGCATTGCTGACCAATTGCGCAATTTTTCCACCGGCATCGAACGCGCCGGCGATTTGCCGCGATCAGCCAGCTCGCTCGCAGCGGCTTCCTCGGCCGATGTGCCGCCCGCAGCCCGCCACGAAATGGGTATTGACGGACGCGAACAGGCCCAGACCATCACGGCATCATTCCTTGTTTTCCTCGGAGAACAAGGCGAATTACTCATGCCCGAGGCGCGGTTTGGGGGTTTTTTTGATAACCCAGCCCGTCGTCAGTTTCGTGAGCGCCTCGAGGAATTCGTGCCGGATTTAGTGGCGCTCGAACAACAGGGCGTGGGCTATCTCGCGCTGGAAGAAGATGGCGAAGGCGGCCTCATTGAGCTGGTTTGTACTCCTGTGGAACAATCCGGTGGCGGTCGCAAAATCGGGACGCTCGTGCTCGGATTCCCCCTTAGTACCCGCGGTGAACAAACGCTGAGCGATATTAGCGATCTCATGACCGGGATGTGGGTGGACGGCCATTTGCATTCCCGCGCTATTACCGCCGAGGCCGCCGCGCCCCTTACTACTTGGCTGCGCGGCAATGTGCGCGGCAGGCAACCGGAAGATCGGATCGACCTCGTCAACCTCAACGGCGTGCCGTACCGCGTTTTTTATTCGCAAATGAAAAATGACGCCGGGCTGCCCACCGCATACAAGGTGGGCCTCTACTCGTGGGCCGCCCCGCTGGCGATGCGCGCGGAGTTGCGCGACCAAATCCTGCTGCTCGGCGGCCTGATGGGCCTGGCCACTATGGCGCTGAGCTGGATCATTTCGCTCGGTCTCTTCAAGCCCCTGCGCCGCCTCTACAAAGCCACCATGCGCCTGCGCGAAGGCGATTATGACGTTCGCATCCCTGTGAGAAATAACGATGAATTTGGGAAATTAGCTCACGCATTCAACGAAACTGCGCAAGAGTTATCGTTAAAGAACAAGTATCGTGATTTATTGAAAAAGGTGGCGGATAAGGAAGTGGCCGATCGGTTGCTCGAGGGCAATGTTGCTCTTGGCGGTGAGGTGCGCGGGATGACGGTGCTCTTTTGTGACATCCGGAAATACACCGAGCTCACCCAGCATATGCCGCCGGAGGAGGTGGTTTCCTTGCTCAACGAACATATGACCGCGATGACGTGGGTCATCCACGAGCACGGCGGTATGGTGGATAAATTTGTGGGTGACATGATCATGGCCGTTTTCGGTGCCACGGGCAAAGATTCTACCGCGCCCGAGCGCGCCGTGACCTGCGCGCGCCATATGTTACAGGAACGCAAAGTGCTCAATATGCTCCGCGGGCAGGATATCAACGTCGGCATCGGCATTGCCACCGGCGAAATGCTTGCGGGCTTTATGGGCTCGGAAGATCGGCTGAATTTCACGGTTATCGGACAAGGCGCCAATCTCGCCAGCCGCCTTTGCACCGTGGCGGGTCCAATGGACGTTCTCGTGGACGAAGCTACCTGCGAAGCCGCCCGCGAAGGCCGTGCTGCGGAGCCGCTGCCGCCCATGGAAATCAAAGGCTTCAGCGACCTCCAGGCGGTGTACCGTCTTAGCCCAGAACCGGCCCCCAAAAACGAGTCCGTTGATGCGCCGGTTTCGACTTCCTGAACTGCCCCAAGGGCGGCCCATTTCTATTTCGGCAATTCAAGCCAAAAACAGCAAAATAACGCGCTTTTTTTGGTTCGTTATTATATGACAATTATGCTATAAATTTGTGAATCATCGGCGGCTTCGCCCCGTCGAATTTGCCAGCCGATTGGGCTATGGGATAGGTTTAAGTTATGATCACAATCAAAGGTCAAAAATATCGATTCTGCGACGGACTTTCGCGCCGTGGTTTTTTGCAGATTGGCGGCCTCGCCATGGGCGGTCTTTCGCTGCCACAAATCCTTCAAGCCGAGCAGCAGCAGGGCATCCGGCGCGGGCACAAAGCCATCATCAATATTTTTCTGCCGGGGGGTCCGCCGCATCAGGATATGTGGGACCTAAAACCCAACGCGCCCAAAGAGATCCGTGGCGAGTTCAACGAGATTTCTACAAATGTCTCCGGCATTCGTATTGGTGATCAGTTTCCCCGCATGGCGAAGATGATGGATAAGTTCACCGTCATCCGTTCCATGGTCGGTGCCAACGGAAGTCACGATGCGTGGCAATGCCAAACCGGCCGCGGTAACTTTGGCAATCAGCCCACCGGCGGATGGCCGGGCATGGGCGCAGTGCTTTCCAAGCTAAAAGGCCCAGCCGCGAAAGGCGTGCCGCCCTTTGTGGGGTTGGCTCCGAATTGCGGCCACAAACAATGGGGCAACCCCGGGCCGCACGGATTTCTCGGTCGCGCTCACGGCCCATTTCTCCCCGCCAAAGCAGGGGGCGTGCAGGCGGATATGAAACTCAACGGCATCAACCTCGATCGTCTCGATGGACGGCGCTCATTACTTTCACAGTTTGATGTACTACGCAGCGACATTGATAATAACGGGCAAATGGAAGGCCTCGATTCCTTCAATCAACAGGCATTGGCCATGCTCACCTCCACGCGCTTTGCCGAGGCATTGGATTTGGAAAAGGAAGACCCCAAACTGCGCGAGCGTTATGGGCGCGGTCATAATAAAAAACAGGCCGATGGATCACACAAGTTGCTGGATGATTTTTTAATGGCGCGGCGTTTGGTGGAGGCCGGCGCGCGCTGTGTCACGCTGGCGTTTAGCCGATGGGATTGGCACGGTGCCAACTTCAAGCGCGGACGCGAAGACATGCCGATGCTCGACCAGGGACTTACCGCGCTCGTCGAAGATTTGCATCAACGCGGCATGGCCCGCGATGTGAGCGTAGTGGTGTGGGGCGAATTTGGTCGCACCCCCAAGATTAACGCCAAAGCCGGCCGTGACCACTGGCCACGCGTGAGCTGCGCTGCACTCGCCTGTGGCGGGATGAACCACGGCCAAGTCATCGGCGCCACCGACAAACACGGCGGCGAAGCCACCGATCGTCCGGTGAAATTCGGCGAAGTGTTCGCTACCCTCTACACCGCGATGGGCATTAATGTGGAAACCACCACCGTCCCCGATTTGCAGGGCCGTCCGCGGTATCTTGTTGATCCCGGCGTGAAGCCATTGCCGGAATTGGTAAGTTAATTTTTGTTAGTAGTTATGTAAAAAACAGAACTCAAGCCAGGCCCACGAAAGAGAAGCTCATGTTAAAAATATTCGGAACCCCCAATGGTCGTGACTGCGACGGACTATCACGAAGAAATTTTCTGCAGGTGGGGACGCTGGGCGCAGCGGGAATGTCACTGCCCGGATTATTGCAGGCCAAAGACATAGCCGCGAAGCAGGGAGTGACGATAAAAAACAAATCTGTGATTTGGATTTGGCTCGCGGGTGGGCCAACGCATGTGGAGACATTTGATCCCAGGATGGATGCGCCGTCCGAGTACCGTAGCATCACTGGAGAATGTAAAACTCCCATTGCGGGAGTCACAGTAGGTGGCACGTTCCCAGAAATTGGAAAATGCGCAGACCGCATGGCATTGGTCCGTTCATTTGCTCATGGTAGCAGCAGCCACAGCATTGGCACGACTTGGGTGATGACCGGCTACAATGATCGTGCCAACATGAAGCCTTCAGTGGGCTCCATTATTGCCAAGGCCAAGGGGACGACCGATCCAAAAACGGGAATGCCAACCTATGTTAAGATTGGCAATATCAGGAATGACGGCCCCGGCTGGCTTGGTGCGCGTTATCAGGCATTGAGCCCCAGTGGTCAGGCGCGCAAAAATATGGATTTGAGTGTGGACAGTAACCGCTTGGACGGAAGGCGCGGGTTGCTCGGTGAGCTGGATAGCATCAACAGAAACATCGATCGGTCTGGTCAAATGGAAGGGATCGATGGCTTCGAGCAACAAGCTTTCGACCTTGTGCTCGGCAGTTCGAAGGACGCGTTTGACATCAAAAAGGAAGATCCGAAAGTCCGCGAGCAATACGGCAAAGGGCTTGGTGAACAATTGCTTTTAGCCAAACGCCTCACGGCTGCCGGTTGTGGGTTTGTGAACATCAGCTACGGCGGTTGGGATATGCATGGCGGGATCGCCAAAGGGCTTAAGGGTCGCGCCCGACAGTTGGATCAGGGCGTTTCAGCTCTAATCAATGATTTAACTGAAAGCGGGCAGCTTGACGATACGTTGGTGGTTGTCACCGGAGAATTTGGGCGCACGCCCCGCATCAACAGCAAGGGTGGCCGCGATCACTGGGGCAAGCTCTGTACATTAGCCATGGCTGGTGGCGGACTGCGCATGGGGCAGGTTATTGGCAAAAGCTCCAGTAAAATTGAAGTGCCCGAGGAAAACCCGATCCATCCTCAGGATGTCGTGGCCACCATCCTGCACATGTTTGGCCTCGGCCACAATCTACAGTTTACCAGCCCGCAGGGTCGCCCCACTTACATGGTGGAAAATGGCCGGCCGATTAAGGAACTCATCTAAGGAAACATTATGTTGAAAATCAATGCAGACCAAACAGGGGCTCATTGCGATGGCTTGAGCCGCCGGAATTTTTTACAAATCGGCTCGCTGGCCATGGGAGGCATGGCACTGCCGCAGCTCTTGCGCGCGGAAGCGGCCGCGGGTTCAAGTGCGCAGCGGCAGAAAAGTGTGATTATGATTTACCTGCCCGGCGGGCCGAGTCATCAGGACATGTGGGATATAAAGGAAGGCGCGCCGCTGGAGTATCGCGGCGAGTTCAATGCGATCAATACCAACGTGGCCGGCGCGCGCATCTGCGAACATTTCCCGCGACTCGCCAAAATGTGGAATCATTGCGTGGCCATCCGCTCGACGGTTGGGCAGCCGGGGACTCACAATTCGTTTCACCTCATGACCGGCCGCCCAGGACCACGCGGTCCGCAGCCGAGCGGCGGTTGGCCGGGCATCGGATCAGTCATCGCCAAGGTTCAAGGCGGGGGGCCCAACGGCACGCCTCCCTTCATCGGATTCGATAGACGCGCGCAGGGGCCGGGATTTTTGGGCACACCGTACAAACCATTCTCTCCCAGCGGCAAAGGGCGGCAGGATCTCACGCTCAATGGCGTGACCACCGACCGCCTCGGCGACCGCCGGGCGTTGCTCAATAGCTTTGATGGATTTCGGCGCGATGTGGACAACCGAAAACAGATGGTCGGTCTCGACAAGTTTAACGAGCAAGCGTTCGGTGTCATCACAAGCAATCGTTTGTTGCACGCGCTGGATTTGAAAAAGGAAGACCCCAAGCGGCTCGCCAAATACGAAGTGCCGCGCGGGTATCGTAGCGTGGATAGCTTCTGCACGGCGCGGCGAGTGGTGGAAGCGGGCGCGCGGTTTGTCACCCTCAGTTGGGGCGGCTGGGATACGCATGGCAGTAACTTTATCACTTTCCGCAAGCAACTACCCGCGTTGGACATTGGCCTCAGCGCGCTCATCAGTGATCTCGCTGAAGATGGCCGCCTCGATGATGTGAGCATTGTGGTGTGGGGCGAATTCGGCCGCACGCCGCGTGTCAACGGCAGAGCTGGGCGCGATCATTGGCCGCGGGTGATGGGCACCTTCCTCGCGGGCGGCGGTATGCGCACAGGGCAAATTATTGGGGCTACCGACCGCACTGGTGGAGAGGCGGCCGCGCGGCCCGTGCACATTCAGGAAGTGCTCGCCACCCTGTACCACAATGTGGGCATCAACGTGGCCCGCACGCAGCTCAGCGATTTGAACGGTCGTCCGCAGTTCCTAACCGACGCCGGCCGTGGGCCGATTAAAGAATTGATTTAGCTAGACTTAGAAATAGATACTGGCGCGGCCGACGGAAGATTTTCCGCCGGCCAGTGCCGCTAAAAAGAGAGCATGTTTAAAATAGGTGGACAACGCCATTCGCCGTTGTGCGATGGAGTGAGCCGGCGCGACTTTTTGCAAGTCGGGGCGCTGGGTAGCTTGGCGTTGCCGCAGTTGCTCGCGGCGGGCGCGGCAAAAAATCACAAGGCGGTGATCATGATTTATATGGCCGGCGCGCCGCCGCATCAGGATCTGATTGACCTCAAGCCCGATGCGCCCAAGGAGTATCGGGGCGCGCTTAATCCCATTCCCACAAACGTGCCGGGCATTCAAATTAGCGAACTTTTGCCGAACCTCGCAGGCATCATGGACAAGTGGTCGGGCATCCGCTCGATCATTGGAGCTCCAGGCGGTTCGCACGATTCCTTCATGTGCTACAGCGGCCGAAAAGGTTCCACCTTTAACACCACCGGTCAGGCCGCCGGGGGCTGGCCGAGTATCGGCGCGGCGATTTCCAAATTGCAGGGCCCAGCCAAAGGCGGCATCCCCCCTTTTATTGGCCTTGCTCCTAAAGCGGGGCATCCACCATACGGAGCTTCGGGCAAGCCGGGATTCCTTGGTATCGGTCACGGGCCCTTTAAGCCGACCAATCACAGTAAAGGTGATCTCACTTTGAATGATGTCTCGAAGAAACGTTTCGGCAGTCGTACGTCATTGCTGGAAGGCTTCGATAATTTCCGGCGTGACGTGGACAACAGCGGTTACTTGGCTGGAATGGATGCCTTCACACAACAGGCAATGGGGGTGCTAACCAGCAGCAAGATGGCTAATGCGCTGAACTTGGAGAAGGAAGATCCAAAAATTCTAGAGCGGTATGGCAAGGGGGATCCGAAAAATTTTGGGGATGGAGCGCCCCGCAACAACACACACTTTTTGATGGCGCGGCGCCTGGTGGAAGCCGGTGCCCGTGTGGTGACACTGAACTTCGGCCGTTGGGATTTTCATAGTAATATTTACGATGCCAAGAGCGGTGTGAACGGGCATGCGCCCATTTTTGATCAAGGCCTCGCGGCGTTGATTCAGGATCTTCATGATCGCGGCTTGGATAAGGACGTGGCTGTGGTGGCGTGGGGTGAGTTTGGTCGCACGCCAAAGATTAACAAGAAGGGCGGTCGTGACCACTGGCCGAACGTAAGCTGCGCGTTTGTCGCGGGCGGAGGCATGAACCACGGGCAGATGATTGGAGCAAGCGATAAGCACGCTGCTGAGCCCGCTGAGCGCCCCGTTCATATGGGCGAAGTTCACGCCACACTTTACCAACACATGGGCATCGACCCCAACGCCACCACCGTGGCCGATCTTACCGGCCGCCCGCAATATCTTGTGGATGGCTGGAAATCCATTCCCGAATTAAGTTAACCCCAACCTAAAAACAATTATGAAAGAAAAAGTATTAATCATAGCTATGCTGGCCGGCGTGAGTTTTGCCGCGGCAGCGCCGAGTGCGTTGGAGCTTGCGGCGCAGTTCGGTACGGGCGCGCAGGCGTTCGAACTGAAAGGCCAACACGCGCGTCAGCAACTGATAGCCACGGCCAAAGACGTCGGCAAAGATGTGGACGTCACGCGCATAGTGAAATATTCCGCCACACCCGCTCGCGTGGTGGCGGTTTCGCCGCATGGAATGGTTACGCCGATCGGCGATGGTGAGGCCACCATTACGGCCACCATCGGTAAACTAAAAAGTGTGGTGAAAGTGAAAGTGGAACAATTCGGCGTGGTGCAGCCGATCAATTTCGCCAATCAAATTGTGCCGCTCTTTACCAAGGCCGGCTGTAACAGCGGAGGATGCCACGGCAAGAGCGGCGGGCAGAATGGGTTCCGGCTGTCGTTGTTGGGCTTTGAGCCGCAGGAAGATTATGAGTATCTCGTGAAAGAAGGACGCGGCCGGCGCTTGAGCCCAGCGGCGCCTGCCAATA
>JAPKEI010000088.1 GCA_028872685.1 Verrucomicrobiota bacterium
AGTGGGCCGAGCAGTATTTTAGATGAGCCCGAGTGCAGTACCGCACTCGGGCTTGTGAAGTTGGGTGCGCAACAACGTGCCACCCCGAACCAATCCCGCACAGGCGTTTTCGATTGGTTGGCGGGCAAACTGGTGGGAGCGTGAACATGGCGAAGCAACCTCAAACAAACGGAGTAAACGTAAAGGTTGTGGGCCTCGGCAGCGCGGGTGCGCGGGTGGTGGATAGTCTTGCCGCGTTGGGTTTTCCCGCCGCGCGATTTCTTGCAGTGGACACCGACAGTGAAAAATTACAGCACTGTCAGCTTGCTGAGAAATTACAGCTCGGCGAAAGCACTCGGCGCGGCTGGGGATGCAGCGGCGATGCCGGCGCCGGCGCCGCGTGTTTGCGTACGGCAAAGGATGCATTGGGCGGAAAACTCGCGGACACGGATCTTCTTTTGCTCGTCACCGGCTTGGCCGGTGGACTAGGCGGAGGCGGGGCTCCGGTGGTGGCCGAGATTGCCGCCGATGCCGGTGCGCTCGTGGTGGCACTGGCGATTGAGCCATTTGATTTGGAAGGGCTTGATGCCGAATCGCACGATGCCCTTCTGCGACTGCGGGGCACGGCTGACACTGTAGTGTGTATGCCTAATCAAGCTGTGATGGATCGCCAACCCGCAGGGGCCTCGGTTCCGGAATGTTTTGAGGCAGCTAATAATTTGATGCTAGAGGCACTGTTGGGAATGGGCCGACTATTGCGTACCGATGGGCAGATGAATATTGATTTTGCACATTTTCGTTCGTTGATATCCGGGCATCATGCCGAAAGCGTAATGGCTTCTCTCGAGGTCATGGGCGATTCACGACCACGCGCTTTGATGGATGCCATCCTGCGTCATCCCCAGCTGGAGGCCGGCCGGTTGTTGGGCGAAACAGACGGCATCGTCATGTGCCTTTCGAGTGGTGAAAATTTGCCGATGGAGGAAGTGGAGGAAGTGATGAACCATCTGCGTGATGCCGCACCCGCCGCAAAGTTATTGCTCGGAGTACATACTGAAGTCGGGCAGGGAAACGGCCTGTCCGCGCTGGTAATGATGCCCCAACCGATAGAAAAAACAGAGATTGCAGAAGATCCCGCGCCCGTCAATCGTTTGGAGGAATTACCGCCAGAGCCAGGGCTCGCGCCGGAGAGCATTCCGGTTGCCCCTTTGCTATGGACGGCCCAGCAACAACAACTGCCCCTGGTGAATATATCCAAGGGTCGATTTGATAAAGGAGAGGCCACGCTGCACAACGGCGAGGATCTTGATATCCCCACCTATCAGCGGCGTAATATCGTCCTGAACTAATGGGCCGGAAATCCCTCGCCTTGCGTGTGGCTTTGGGCCAACATTCGCGCATACATGCAGTGGCACACTGAACTGGCCTTATTGCTGCTTTTCACTGGAATTAGCTTTTTCTTCGCTTTGGCGGAAACGGCCCTGCTCACCTTGGGCAAATGGCGCCTTCGCCAAATCACCGTTCACCAACCCGAACGCGGTGTATTTATCCGCAAACTGCTCGCGGCACCGCAGGATTTGCTGGCCACGATGACCTTGGTTAACACGTTGGCGCACGCGGCAATTATTGCTACGGCGATTGCCATTAGTTGGAAACTTGATGAACAACATTTTGTTTTCGTGGCTCTGTTGTTGGCGGCGGGATTACTGCTTTTTTGCGAGGTCGTTCCCAAGACGCTCGCCATGCGCCGACCACAATCGTGGGCACCCCGAGTGGCACGGCCGATGTTGTGGTTGGTTTGGTTCACGCAACCGATTCGCTTTGTGGCACTGTGGGTGAATAATCAATTGCTACGGCTGGTGCCAAAGTCTGTGCAGCCAATGCCGGAACTTTCCGACGAAGAATATAGCGAGCTCATCGAGTTGGGCTGGCAGTCAGGTACGTTGGGCATTTCGGAAAAGGAAATCATTCTAAACATCATGCGGCTCGATCGCCGACCGGTGGCAGATTTGATGCGACCGCGTTCGCAAATGGCGTGTGTGCCGCATAACCTAGAATTGCCCGAACTGCTGGCGGCAGCACGGGAACAGCAGCATCGGCGTCTCCCGTTATACGATGAATCGCCCGACACAATTGTCGGCATCCTGAACGCACCGCGACTATTGGCTGATCCTGCGATCGACATGGTGGAGGTGATTGATTTCCCATCTTTTGTTCCCGAGGAAATGAACCTGCTGGAACTGCTAAAAAGCTTTCAACGTTATCAGCACAACATGGCTATTGTGTTGGATGAATTCGGTAGCACGGTTGGGTTGGTAACACTCGAGGATATTCTCAATGATGTGGTCGGCGGACTACGGCGCGAGGGCGGCGCCGAAGAATTTGTGATGGAAGAAACGGCCCCCGGCCAATGGCGGCTCAGTGGTAATGTGTGGCTGGAGGATTTCCGGCGCGAATATCCACGGCTAGAACGAGCGGACGGAGTGGATACCATCGGTGGTTTGGTGGCGTCCCGAATGGATGTGATTCCGCCGGTGGGCACGGTGGTGATCTTCAGCGGATTGAAACTCAAAGTAACTCAGGCAGATGGTCGCCGTGTGTTGGAGGTAGAAGCCAATCGAACCGGGAGGTCACGATGACGGTTCTGCAATGGGCATTACTCGGTGTGGGATTTGCGGGTTGTCTTGGGATGTCGGCCTTTCTTTCAGGCATGGAGGCAGGGTTGACGGAGGTGAGTCGCCTACGCCTGCGCCGTCAAGCGCGAGAGGGAAATAAAAAAGCAATTCGTTTACAGCGATATCTCGATCAACCGGAGGACACGCTGTGGACAATCCTGGTGGGCAACACGCTGGCCAACCTGCTGGTGTTACTGGCCACACTTTATTTCTTACAGTATTTACTGGGTGTAACAAACCCCGGCAGCTTGTTGCAGTGGAGCGCCCCGGCTCAAATATATTGGTTACTGTTTGGCTTGTGTGTGCTCGTTTTTTTCACGTTGTGTGAGTTGCTGCCCAAAATGGTTTTCCGAAAATACCCCAATCGTTTGTGTTTATTTTTAACGTCGGTTTTTGGGATGGTTGACACGCTACTGGGACCGTTGGTGGAATTGCTGCGTATTTTTTCGCGTATGTTATTATTCACCACGGGTGGGCGTGAATTGCAGGGCCACCTTTTTGGTAGTCGTGAGGAGCTGCGGCAAATGATGACCGAAAGCGGACAGGGCCTCACCGAGGATGAGCGCGAGATGATTGATCGCGTGCTGGATCTGCAGAAAATTCCTGTGCGCGATCTGGCCGTGCCGTTTGAGGATATGCCAGTCATCACCACCGAAACACCTGTGGTCGATGTTGTGCGCAACATTAGGGTGGTACCCTACACGCGCATGCCGGTTTGGCAGGAGAGCGACGGACGCAGACGAATTGTGGGCGTCGTAAATTTGCGTCGTCTCATATTTTTGCCGGAAAATGAATGGCATCGGCCGGCCGGACATTTTTTGGAATCAGCCTTATACCAGGATGAAGACATCCGTTTGCAGAAACTACTGCAACTCATGCAACGCTCCGGCCAGCGCGTTGTGATCATTCTCGATAAACGCAAACGCGAACTCGGGATCGTGAGTTTGCCGGATATTTTGAAGGTCGTCTTCGGGGAGGTGAAAGTCTAATGGACTGGAGCGAAGTCACTGTTGTTCTGCTACTCATTCTTGCTGTTGGCGTATTGGTTTTTATCAACGGCTTTTTCGTTGCGGCGGAATTCGCGTTGGTCAAACTGCGTGACACGCAGCTCGAACCGCTGGTGGCGAAAGGTCAGCGCCGCGCGCGCATGACGCGCCATTTGCTCAAGAATCTTGATGGTTACCTCAGTGCCTGCCAGCTTGGTATCACGCTGGCCAGTTTGGGCTTGGGGTACGTGGGTCATCCGATTTTCAGCATACTACTTGCACCCATTTATGAACTGGAGATTAACGGTTCAGTCCTTTTAGCTGATGCCAAATGGCAGCAAACCATTTCCATCGCGGTGGGCTTCTCGGTCATCACTGTGTTGCACATCGTGGTCGGCGAACAGGCGCCAAAATGGCTGGCTATTCAGCGGCCGTTACCAACAAGCCTTTGGGTGGCTTATCCCCTGCGTTGGTTTTATTGGACCATGTTTCCGTTCATTTGGTTGTTAAACAATTGCGCACTGTGGCTGCTGCGCAAAGTGGGGCTGGAGATAGCTGATGAGCACGGACACAGCCATTCTGAAGAGGAACTGCGCATGATGATTGGTTCGACGGGCGGCGGCTCAGATCGCGAGCAATTCAGCCGTGATTTAGTGCTGAATGCCTTTGATCTAAAAAACCGCGTGGCCCGTGATGTGATGCGGCCGAGACGGGAAACAATTGGGTTCAACACAGAATCCAATCTCGAAGAATGCCTCGCGTTGGCTGAGGAATCACGGCATTCGCGCTTTCCACTGTGCGTTGGCGGTAATCTCGATGAAACGCTGGGGGTCGTTCATATCAAGGATTTGTACGCGCAACGTCGGATGGCCAAGACAGCGAATGAGTTGCGCGAGTTTGCGCGCGATCTAGTTTACACCCCCGAAACTGCGCGACTGGAAGGGTTGCTGCAAATTTTTCTGGATCGGAAATTACATTTTGCTTTGGTGGTCAATGAATACGGCGATACGGTGGGCATGGTGACGCTTGAAAATATTCTAGAGGAATTGGTCGGGCAAATTCGCGATGAATTCGATGAGCATGAAAAGCCATTTTTTGAACAAATCGATGAAGTCACGTGGGCACTGGAAGGCTCCATGCCCTTGCATGAGTTGGAGGAGTTAACAGCCGAGCCGTGCGATGACAAAGGCGTAACCACTGTGAGTGGGCTCATCACCAAACGACTGGGCACCTTCGCCAATGTGGGTGATGTGCTCGAGCTGGGGCGCTACGAATTGCGCGTGGAGCAAACATATCGACGGCAGGTTGAACGCGCGCGGCTGACAAAACTCAGCGAACGCGAACCAACGGAAGAAGAGCCAGAAGCTTAATTACCACGTCGGGTTTTCGGGCAGACATTTTTCAAAATCCGCCAGCAATTGCTGCTGGTAATCTCCAGCGAATGTACCGCAAAAAAAATTCTCCAAGCCTTCATCGAGGAGGCACTTCCAACTGGCTTCCTCATCACCAGGGTTGATTGGAAAAAATAATGCGCCGGTGGCTTTCGTCGCGTTGTGATCGCCGGGGGCGTCGCCAATCATCAGAATATTTCCCGGGCCGTATTTGTCTTTGGCGGCCAAATCGAGGTGCTGCGTTTTTGTGCCCATTTCTTGTCCGGCGATGGCGGAGACAAACCCGTCTATTTGGTTCTCCGTCCATTCGCGTTCCAGCGCGTCGGTGGGTGTTTGTGAAATCACCATGCAATCGGCCCTTGCAGCCGCTTCGACTAGCACTTCGCGCACGAGTGGAAAGGGCGGTACGCCGTGTGCAATGTCTTTCACTGAATCATTAACAGCATCGCTCCAAGTTTTAATGGGAACAAGGCCGTCATTGCCGTTGAGCACTTCGGCATCGAGTGTGGCGTTGCCGAGTTTGGATTCTCGCTTCACCCATTCGAGCAGGGCAGGGAAGGAAGGTACGTCCACGCCACGTGATACAACTTCGTTGCGCTCGCGCAATAAATCCAATGCACGAATCACCGCGTGGAAGCGGTTGCAGCCACGGGTTTTGGAATAAAGATTTACAAATTCCCAAACTTCGCGTGCGTGTTTGCTGACGGCTTGCAGCGAGAAATGTTTGATGAACATCGGCGCGAAACATTCTTTGTGTTTGATCTCCATTGAATCAAACACGCAACCATCGGAATCAATGCCGATGAAGAATTCTTGGGTCGGCTTAAATTTCCGGAGAACGTTTGCGTAATCGCTCATGCGTTATATGTGGAAGAAGAGACATCGCCGCCTCGGCCGGTCCAGTTGGTGTGGAAGAACTCACCGCGCGGTTTGTCGATACGTTCGTAGGTGTGGGCGCCGAAGTAGTCGCGCTGGGCTTGAAGTAAATTGGCAGGGAGTCGTTCAGTGCGGTAGCTGTCGAAGAAGGACAGGGCGGTGCTGAAGGCGGGCACGGGAATGCCGCGCTTGGCAGCGACGGCGATAACGTTGCGCCAGCCCTTTTGGCTATGGCGGATTTCGCGTTTAAAATAGGTATCAAGCAGCAGCGATTGGAGGCGCGGGTGTTTGCCATAGGCATCTTTAATTTTGCCGAGGAAAGCACTGCGGATGATGCAGCCGCCGCGCCACATCATGGCGATGTTGCCGTAGTTGAGTTGCCAGTTATATTCCTTGGCGGCGGCACGCAGTAGCATAAAGCCCTGTGTGTAGCTGACAATCTTGGAGGCATAAAGTGCGCAGCGAATGTCCTCGATGAATTTCGCCCGCTCGCGGGTGATGGCGGGCTTCGGGCCGCGAATTTTTTTGCTGGCCTTCACGCGCTCGTCTTTTTGCGCGGAGATGCAACGTGCGTACACAGCCTCGGCGATGAGGGTGATGGGCATCCCGAGTTCAGCGGAGTTAATGATGGTCCATTTTCCGGTGCCTTTTTGGCCAGCGGTATCAAGAATCTTTTCCACGAGAGGTTGGCCGTCGATGTCTTTGTAGCCGAGGATGTCCCGGGTGATTTCGATGAGATAGGAATCGAGAGGACCGGTATTCCATTCGGCGAAGACGGCGTGCATTTCATCGGCGCTCATTCCGAGGCCGGTCTTCATCAAATTATATGCCTCGCAGATAAGTTGCATGTCGCCGTACTCAATGCCGTTGTGCACCATCTTCACATAATGCCCCGCGCCATCGGCACCGACCCAATCACAGCAGGGGACGTTATTTTCCACTTTGGCGGAGATGGCTTGGAAAATTTCCTTCACGTGCGGCCATGCGGCGGGGGAGCCGCCGGGCATAATAGACGGACCAATGCGCGCGCCTTCTTCGCCGCCGGAAACGCCGGTTCCCACAAAAAGAAATCCACGCGATTCGAGATATTTTGTGCGTCGGATAGTATCTTCGTATAACGAGTTTCCGCCATCGATAATGATGTCGCCTGGGGCGAGATGAGGCACCAGTTTCTCGATGAAATCATCGACCGGTTGACCGGCCTTCACGAGGAGCATCACGCGGCGGGGGTGTTTGAGGTGGCCTACCATTTCGGGGATAGTGCGCGCGCCGATGATGTTTGTGCCTTGGGCTTCGCCGGCCAAAAATTCGTCTACGCGGGCCGCGGTGCGGTTGTGAGCCACGACTGTGTAGCCGTGGTCGTTCATATTAAGAATGAGATTCCGGCCCATTACAGCCAGTCCGATGAGAGCGATATCGCCTTGGGGTTCCATTAGAATACGTCACACGGTACGTGCAAGGCGCGAACGATTACAAAAACAGGCGATGGATAAAAGCCATTTTTTGAAAAAAAATGCGCAAAAGGGGTCAAAAAAGTTGGAGGCGATCGTCGTTTTCCAGAGCCGCCTCGAGGTTTGGCCAGCCGGCATCGTTCATTGTGTGGAAGGCGTGGAGGTATAGGACGATCACATCGCGGTCGTGATTAGCCAGAAGATTGTCGAGCGCGGCGGAGAGCATATCGTCGGCGATAGTTTCGGGCAGTTTTTCGACGATGCCTTCTTCGTGTTTGATATCGAGCGCGTCTAGAAACTGAGTGAGCAGACCAATTTGATGTTTGAGCAACCAACCGCGCAGGAGCGAACCGGCCGCCTCATCGAAGGCGGGTTTGGACATCGCTTGCACCATCGTTTTGTGGCGGGTGGGCTTGGGTTGCTTTTTGAGAAACTGCGGCCGCATCCCGCGCAGACGTGCAACTGCGCCGAGGGTGGCCTCGTAGAGCTCACGGTTGTCCTCGGCGGTGTCGGCGAGAATGCGGTGGGCCAGTTCGGGTGAGATAAACCCAATCAATTCGTATGAACTCAGCATAGTTAAACAGCGGTGAGGGTGATGCCGTGGCGTTGGGCCAGGGCGTCTACTTCCGATTCATCCAGCAACAGCGTGCGGCCGGCTTCGAAGGCGAGCGCGCGGATGTTGGCGGAGGCGCAGGTTTCCAGAGTTTGCGCGCCGAGGCAAGGAATATCAAAGCGCAGATCGTGGCCGGGTTTTGGGATTTTGACGGCTACCGCGCCTTCGGCCAGTTCGCCACCGCGTGTGAGACAGGCATCGGTGCCCTCAAGGCCTTCGACAGCAAGGACGGTTCCGTTTTTGACAACCACGGTTTGGCCAATTTCGAGTCGGCTGGTTTCGCGTGCGATGCGAAGGCCGTACTCGATGTCAGCACGCACATCATCGGTTGGTTCGGGGCCGAACTGGAAACCGGGCTCGGGCATTGCGGGCTTGAGCCACGGGGTGGCCTCGATGAGAGTGATGCCGTCCTTGGCGAGTTCATCAGCGATGCCGCCAAAAAGTGAGTGGGCGTTTTTCTCGGGCAAACTAGCGAGCAGCTTGACGGCGCGTAGGTCGGGGCGGAGGTCAAAAAGATTCTTGGGCGCAATTTGGCCGACCATCACGCATTGAGTGACGTTGTTTTTCTGAAAGACCTCCACCAGCTTGTTGAGTTGCCCGACGCGGAGCCATTCGATGACATCCACGAGTTCGGCCAGTTCCGGCTCGGTCTCATCCGTGAAGGCGGCGGCCACGAGCTGCTGGACGCCGGCGGCGCGCGCTTCGCGCGCGAGGACGCGGGGCAGGGTGCGGTTGCCGGCGATGATGCCGAGCGTGTGCGGAGTGTCAGCCATTGGCAGGAGCTTAACAGGCAAAGCGGGACGGCACAAAAAAAAAGCCCCACCGGTTTTAGGGGGGGCTGTGAAAGGGGGTAGGCTTGCTAGGAGCCGTCGCCTGGGAGTTTGAGGCCTTGGGTGCCTTCCATCATCAGGGCGATGGCGAGACGCAGTTGGCGTTGCTCGCGATCCAAATCCTTGGAATCTTTCTCTGCCAATTCCTTAAGGATTCTATTGGCGTTCTGCAGCTTGATCAGCACATTCCGGGATTGGTCTGCCAGTGTGCCTTTGTTGGTGATTTCAGTTTCATCCATAAACCGTACCAGTTCGGACTGCAGCCCGTCGGCAAGGATATTGAGAGCCTCTTCATCCTCGGCATCCTCGGCGAATTTGTTGACGGCATCCTTGTTGTTTTCGAGATAAGCATCGATGGTTTTGCCCAGTTCAGTGGTGGAATCTTGCAGGACCTGAAGGGTCCAGTTTTCCACACGTTTTTCCATGGTATCGCCAATCTTGGGGGTGTCCTCATCTTCAGCCCATTCGGGGATTTTTTTGATATTCTCCTTCAAATTAGCCATCCAGCTTTCCCAGGTGATGCCTTCCCCTTTGATGGTGTCCTCGGTTTGCTCAGCGAGGATTCGAACGACAATGCCGGGTGCTTTTTCCG
>JAPKEI010000425.1 GCA_028872685.1 Verrucomicrobiota bacterium
GTAGCCAGTGCTCACATAACCGCTTAGGGTTGTGGAAGCAGCCAGCGCTTCTGCGCCCGCGGCGGCATCTTGCGCCTGAGCAACAGACGAGAGAGTCACGACGCCTGCGGCGGCGAGACCCATGGTCCATTTATTCATATTCATATTTTTCATTTACTCCTGTAATAGATGTTAACTTTTATACTGCAGTTTACTGATATGGGGAGAATGCCGAGGCACAAACCCCACGCCCAAAAAGGCGCGTTGAGGGGGGATATACGGGAAATCGCATTCTCAATGCAAGAAAAATATCGCAAAAAGTTACGTGTCCGTACTTTATTTGAACGGGTTTGAGGGGTTGATTTTTTCCGGCCAACCCTTACCCTCCCGCGCATGCACAGGTTGCTTTTGCTCGTTCCCGCCGTCTCTTTCCTAGCCCTTTTGACAGGGAAAACTCAGGACTCTCCCAAGCCCGCAGCGCCACCGGCTCCGGATGCTGCCGCGATGTCGGCTATTTTCCAGCCTCCACTCACCGCGCTGGACCGCCTCCCACGCAGTGCGGAGGACCAAGCCAAAGTGGATCTCGGGCGGCATTTGTACTACGAAAAACGCCTGTCCAGTAATAACAAAATTTCCTGTAATTCGTGTCATTTGCTCGATAAATACGGGGTGGATGGGGTGGCTTTCTCGCTGGGCGTGCCCGGCGAACCGGTGGGGCGCAATTCGCCGACCACCTATAACGCGTTTTTCCACATCGCCCAATTCTGGGATGGACGTGCCGCCACAGTTGAGGAACAGGCAAAAGGCCCCATTTTAGCGGGAAAAGAGATGGGAATGCCCAGTGCCGCCGCAGTGGTGACCAAGCTGAAAGGCATCCCGGATTATCCGCCTCTCTTTAAGAAGGCGTTTCCACGGGATAAAGATGCGGTTAATTATATGAACGTCGGCACAGCGATTGGGGCGTTTGAGCGGAATCTGGTCACGCCTGGGCGCTTTGACGCTTTCCTCGCCGGTAAAAACTCCGCCCTTACAAAACGCGAGCAAAAGGGCCTGAAAACGTTTGTCACCACCGGTTGCGTGACCTGCCACACGGGCCCGCTTGTGGGCGGGAATAGCTACCAAAAGCTCGGTCTTGTGAAAGCTTGGCCGAATCAAGCCGACGTAGGCCGTTCGGCGGTTGTGGGAGATGAAGCGTTAAAAATGTTTTTCAAAGTGCCGAGTCTGCGAAATATTGAGAAAACTGGCCCGTATTTTCATGATTCCAGCGCAAAAACCCTTGAAGACGCCGTCACGAAAATGGCCAAGCACCAGTTGGGCCGCGAATTGAGCGGTGAACAGCTTGGGGATATCGTGGCATTCCTCAAAAGCCTAACCGGCAAAATACCCGCGCAATACATCAAAAAACGCCCATTCTAGGCTAATATAGCCTTGATTTGAGAGCGCATAAAAATTCACTTTGGCGGGTGAATAAAGCCCCCTCCATCTCGTCTCAATATCAGACACGCCACTCAGGCAGTCGAACAGGAGGAAGACATTACAGACAGGTTGGGTAGCCCGTCGGCTCTGGAAACAGACCGGCGGGCTTTTTTTGCGGACATACCGCTAACACCTTGGCATTCTCCGCCCATGGGCGAACTCGACCCCCAACTCGAACAATTCCTACGTCGCCAACCCACCCTCGGCGATGGCGTTTACCTTGCCAGCACGGCAGTCGTTGTGGGCGATGTCACGCTCGGCGCACATTCCAGCGTTTGGTATCACGCGGTATTGCGTGGCGATATCAACTTTATCAAGATCGGCCATCACACCAATATCCAGGACGGCACCGTTATTCATCTCGCCGACGATTACCCCTGCGAAATTGGCAATTGGACCACCATCGGCCACAGCGCCGTCGTCCACGCGTGCCGCATTGGCGATGAATGCCTCATCGGAATGAACAGCACCGTGCTCGATGGCGCCGTCATTGGCTCTCAATCCATCATTGGCGCAAATGCATTAGTCACCGGCGGCACCCAAAT
>JAPKEI010000426.1 GCA_028872685.1 Verrucomicrobiota bacterium
GTCATGGGGTGGCCCTGTTGGGGGGCGAGTTTGTCTCGATCGGGACGATTTTGACCGTCCCATCCCGGCGAACCTCGACATTGAGATCGGCATTAGTGGGGGAGACTGTTTTACGGTCATTTCTTTTGCTCATGCCCATGAGCCGAGATCCACCTTTTTTGCGGGCACTCCCGTAGAAACCGCGACGAAGCCACTCGAGTTTCTTGGAGGCCATGAGTTCAACCTGCAATTGCTGAACCTTCTGGCGCAGTACCAAAATATCCTGAAATTGTTTTTCCAACTCAGCTTTTTCAGCGATCAGTTTGTTACGTTCCTGGAGCAAGTGGTCGCGGTCTTCCTCGGCTGACTCGAGACGCCGGCCGATGTCATCAATAGCCCGATCCTTGTCCGCCATCTGGCTGTTAAGACCCTTAATTTGCGAGTCGTAGTCCTGGTTTTTGTTCTGGGCTGTTTGGAGTTCGCCATTGAGAGCGCTGATTTTTTCATCTTTAGCGGCTAGTTCCTGCGCGACCTTGCCGACGAACGTCTCGTATTCGGTGACTTTCATACTATAATCGTCTTTTAATTCGGATAGCGCGCCTTGGGTTTTGGTGAGAGTGCCCTTGGTTTCGGTGAGTTTGCTATTGGCGGTGCTAAGATCCTGAGTCAGTTGTTTCTTGCTTTCTTCAAGCTTGGTCTTGTCTTTTTGCAGTGTATCAATCTTGGCACTCTGTTTCTTGATCTCGCCTTTGGCATTGGAGAGAGAAATCACAGTGCCCGCTCCCACGGCGATCGCGAGTACCGCAAAAAGTATTAAAATATTGCCTTTCATAGTGCGGGAACAATGGCGCAACTCTATCTTGGAGGCAACCCTTAATTTGTGTGGGTTCTTCCATTTCTTCAGGTTTTTATGTGTTTTTTTCTGTTCATATTCCGGGCGAAATTCCGATGATTATTTTGAACAGCGCCACGCTGTTTCCCGATTCGATCCTTCCCCTGGACATCTTCGAACCCCGTTATCGAAGGATGTTGTCGGAGGTGCTTGAATCAGGCCGGATGTTTGCCGTCGCCATGCGGAGGTCCGGCACCCGCCGGGATGTTCCCATGACGGTGGCCTGCCTGGGTGTCGTTAGGGTTTGCGTGGAGGACTTCGATGAGAGTTCGAACCTACTTCACCTTGGTTTGAAGAGGATTTAACGTGTGGGCGCCGCCCGTTACAATCCGTATCGGTTGAACGTGTCGAACCGTTGGACAGTACTGGGGAGGTGCCCCCCGAGCTTTCCGGGTTGTGGGATCGGTTACTGATGATGGTGAAGGATCGATTGCCCAGGGGATGGATGGAGCTCTTCCGTCTGTGCTGCCGGGAATGATGGTGCAGTCACCGGTTGCCTTCCTGACACTGTGGTCTAGAGAATGGCAGCCAAAAAAGGGATGGATACTCTGAGAAACTGGATACAACTCACAGGCTGGCTGGTTTTGTCGCTTTAACCCTGTTTCGAAACCCTCTCAAGCGCCATGAGGTACTGAAGTCGAGCGCAACACCCCTGGACCCCAATGCTATGCCTGAACTTGGCCAAGTGCTTGGCTAAAACTGGACGATCCGGATGTTGCTGATATCTGGGTCGGCCTCGAGTTCGGCGAGGCACTCGGCGCTTGGGACGCTATCGATGTTCAGCGCGGTCAGAGCCTCGCCGCCTTCGCGATCCCGTCCGAGACTCATGTTGGCGATGTTGACGCCGCGATTACCGAGCACGCTGCCCAAGTGGCCCACGATGCCGGGGCGATCATTGTTGCTCATCATGAACAGGATGCCTTCCGGGACGATCTCGACCGGCTGGCTGTTGAGTCGGACGATGCGAGGATGCTGCGCCAACCCAAAGAACGATCCGCCGACGGACACTTTTTGCTCACCGGCCCATGCCCGGATGTGAAGCCATTCCTTGAAGTCCACTTGCTCGCTTGATTTGATCTCCTCGACGATCAGCCCGCGCTCCTTGGCCATGGCGCGGACGTTGACGA
>JAPKEI010000089.1 GCA_028872685.1 Verrucomicrobiota bacterium
CTCGTGCAACTGCCTTAATTGCTTCCACGTGTGATGCTCACTGAAGCCGGTTAGGGCAGCAATCTCGCGCACAGTTTTCCATCCCTCGGGCACCTCATCGGCATCACCGGAATTGGCTGCTGAGAGAACGTCGAACCACTCGCTGGCAATGGGACGCTTTGGGAGGGTTGTGTAAAAGGGGCAATGGCTAAAGATTGAAAAACGCTGTCCACTCCGTCTCATTGAAGCCAACCACGCCACCGTCTTTTGTCATCACAAACGGCCGCTTAACCAAATTCCCGTTGCCGGTCAGTAGATCAATCGCCTCCGTTTTGCTGAGCGAGGGAAGCTTCTCTTTCATATTCATGGCCCTGTAATCGCCGCCGGACGTATTAAAAAGCGCGCGTAAATTGCCATCATACGCCTTGAGCATCCGTTTCAACTCTGCCTTCGAGGGCGGCCTCTCACGAATGGCGACTCTTTCAAACTCGATCCCCTTTGCCTCCAGCCACTTCAACGCCTTGCGGCAAGTGCCGCAGCCCTTGTATTCATAAATCTTGACGGTCATGTGCTAAGGGTAACGACTCACTTTTGATGAGGCAACGGCTAGAGCTGCGTGAACAAATACCTTGCGGAGACGAGGTCTTTTTCGATTTGGGTTTTCAGGGTGTCGAGGGAATCGAACTTTGTTTCGTCGCGGAGTTTGCCGACAAAGGTGAGAGCGAGAGGTTGGCCGTAGAGATCGCCTTCGAAATCAAGGAGGTGAGCTTCGACGTGCAGGGATGGCTCTGCATCCGCTATCGTAGGGCGCAGGCCGATGTTCACGGCGGCGCGATGGGTCGTTTCACCCACTTGCGCATGCGCGGCGTACACGCCGTTGGGTGGCAGACAAAGTCCGTCCACTTCAAGGTTGGCAGTGGGATAGCCAAGCTCGCGTCCGCGTTGGTCGCCTTGGATGACTTCACCGGTGAGGGCGTATTCGCGGCCGAGCATTTGGCCGGCGGCATCGAGTTGGCCGGTCTCGATAGCTTGGCGGATGCGGGTGCTGCTGACGGTTTCGTCATCAAGCGAAATACTGGCAAGACCGTGCACGATGAAATTCATTTCCTGCCCGAGCCGTTGGAGCAATTCCACGTTGCCCTGGCGTTGATGGCCGAAGGCGAAGTGCGCACCGACGCAAATGGAATGGATGCGGCCGAGGTCGACATATAATCCCTGGATGAACATTTCGGCGGGGATTTGACTCATTGCTTCATCGAAGGGCAACACGAGCGTGGCCTCAATGCCGAGGGCCTCGATGGCGGCGAGGCGTTGGGGGAGGTGCTGGATGAGGCCGGGGGCGCGTTCGGGGGCGAGCACTTGGGCGGGGTGTTCAGCAAAAGTAACGCAGAGCGGCGTGGCCTCGAGTTGGTGGGCATCGGAGACGGCTTGCCGGAGAACTTGTTGATGGCCCAGATGGACGCCATCAAAGAGGCCGATGGCGCAGCAGACGCGGCCGTTGGGGGGCTGCACTTCGCGGGCGTCGTGGAGGGTTCTCATTCGGCGGGCAGAAACATGCGGGCGATGTCGAGCAGCGAAACCATTCGCGCGGGCAACGCTTCGGCGGGCAGTTTGACGAGGTCTTCAAGGCGGGTGGCATCGGCGACGTTGAACTTGCCGGACTGGGTGCGGTGGAGGGCGCTCAAGTGCGCGCCGCATTCGAGGCGTTGCCCCAGCTCGTGCGCGAGGCTGCGGACGTAGGTGCCCTTGGTGCAATGCACGCGGAAGCGCGCGGCGGGTTCGGTGTACTCGCTGAACTCGTAGGAATAAATGTGAATCGGCTTGGCCTCGCGCTCGACGGTCTTGCCCTTGCGGGCGAGTTTATAAAGCGGCACACCGTCTTTTTTAACGGCGGAAACCATCGGAGGTTTTTGCTGGATGTCGCCGGTGAATTCGCGCGCGGCGAGGTTGAGGGCGTCGCAGTCGAGCGGCGGCACGGGCGCGGTGTCGGTCACTTTGCCCTGAGCGTCGTAGCTGTCGGTGGCTTGGCCGAAATGCATTGTGCCTTCGTAGACCTTGTCGTCGGCAGTGAGTTTTTGTGAAAGCTTGGTGGCACGACCGAGTAGGAGGATGAGCAGGCCGGTGGCGGCGGGATCGAGCGTGCCGCAGTGGCCCACCTTTTTGATGCGGAACAAATTGCGGACGATGTCCACGATGTCGTGCGAGGTAGGCCCGGCGGGTTTGTCGATGAGCAGCGCGCCGTGAAGTCCGGATTCCAGTTGAGGATGAGGCATCAGGCTTTTCCGTTGGCTTGGGCAAGGGCGGTCTTGACGGCGGCCAACACATTGCGTTGGGTTGCCGGTTGCGCGCCGGGAATGCGCGCGCCGGCGGCGGACATATGGCCACCGCCACCGAAGGACACAGCGATGCTGGAGACGTCCAGCTTGGGCAGCTTGGAACGCAAGCTGATGCGGGTGATGCTCGGCTCGATTTCCTCGAAGAGGCACGCGACCTTGACGCCCTGGATGTCGCGGATGTGATCGATGAGCCCCTCGCTTTCGTCGGGCACAGCGCCGGCCTTTTTGTAGTCGGCCTGACGAATCCAAAAGTAGGCGATCTGGTTTTGCTCGATGAGCTTGAAGCTGTTGTACATATGCTTCTGCAGTTTTACGCGCGAGAGGGGATAACTTTGGTAAACCTCATCGCAGATGCGGGCGAGGTTTGCGCCGCGATTCACCAACTCGGCGGCTGCTTGGTAAGTGGAGGGGCGCGTGGTGGCGTATTGGAAGCTGCCGGTGTCGGTGCTGATGGCGGTGAAAAGGCAATCGGCAATGAGCGGCGTTACGGGCCACTTGGCTTGTTTCAAGAGGCGGAAAATCATCTCGCCGGTGCTGGCGCTTTGGCCATCGACCCAGTTGAGATCTCCGTAGCGGGTGTTGGAGTTGTGGTGGTCGATGTTGATGAGCGTGCCGCAGCGGGCGACGCTTTCGCGGATGGTGCCAAGGCGCTCGTGGTTGGCGCAATCAGTGACGAACACGCAATCAAAGGCGCGCGGTTTTTGTGCGCCGCGCAGGAGTTTTTTGGGATCGAGAAAGGCCAGTTTGTCGGGCATTTCGTCCTGATTGAATACAGTGACCTTTTTGCCGAGATCGCGCAGGGCATAGGCGATGGCCAGCTCGCTGCCGATGCAATCGCCATCGGGCCGCATATGGCCGCCGACGGCAAAGGTGTTGCCCTTGTTTACGGTGGCGATGATTCGGCCGATGATTTTGAGCGGGCGCATCAGTCGTCTTCTTCTAACGGTTTGGTGGGGTTGGCTTGCTCCATCTCTTCGAGGATGGACATCACGCGGTTGCCGGCTTCGATGGCGTCGTCCAGCTCGAATTTAATGCGCGGGGTGTATTTGAGAACCACCTCGCGACCGAGCATGTATTGGATGCGGGAGCGCTCGGACTTGAGGCGCTTGGCGGCGGTGCGTTTTTGTTCGTCGCTGCCGAGCACGCTGACGAAAACCATCGCGGAATGGAGGTCACTCGCCATGCCCACGTCGTTGACGGTGATGATGCCGCAGGATTCGGAGTCCAGCTCGCGCCGGAGGATTTCGCCGACCGTGCGTTTGAGCAATTCGCGGACGCGTTGTTGGCGGAGCGAGGGCATAGCTTGTTGGGGTTAAAGCGTGGCGGCGATTTGTTCGGTGGTGATGCTCTGGATGAGATCGCCTTCCTGATAATCATCAAAGCCATCGACGCGGATGCCGCATTCCATTCCGGAACGCACGACATCAGCGTTGTCTTTAAAGCGCTTGAGGGTGGTGACCTTGCCGGTGTGGAGCGCCTTATCCTTACGCATCACGCGAACTTGACCGCGATTGATGCGGCCGTCGGTGACCATACAGCCGGCGACAACGCCGCCCTTGCTGAGCGGGAAAAGCTGGCGCACCTCGGCGGTGCCGATTACGACTTGTTTCTCTTCTGGATCCAACAGGCCGGCCATCGAGTCCTTCACTTCATCGATCAACTCGTAAATGATTTTGTACTGCTTGATTTGCACGCCGTGATGTTTAGCGACATCGGGCGAGCCTTTATCCACGCGAGTATGGAAACCAAGAATCACCGCCGCCGAAGATGCGGCGAGGTTTACATCACTTTCGCTGACCGTGCCGACGGCGCTGTGGATGACTTCGAGTTTGACCTTTTCCGATTCAATCTTGCCGAGCGATTCCACGATGGCCTCGGCGGAGCCTTGGGTGTCAGCCTTGACGATGATCTTCAGCGTCTTGGCCGATGCGGCTTCGATGGTGTCAAAGAGGTTTTCCAGCGTAACGCCCGCAGCACGGCCATCGAGGCGTTGCTTGTGAGCGATTTCGCCGCGTTCCTCGGCGAGGTCGCGTGCGGCTTTTTCGTGGTCCACCGCGTGAAAGTCATCACCCGCTTCAGGCACGCCGTTGAGGCCGAGCAGTTTGACGGCGTAGGATGGGCCGGCTTCTTTCATCCGATCGCCCTCTTCATTAATGAGTGCGCGGGCTTTGCCATAGAATTGGCCGCAAATTACGAGGTCACCAACTTTAAGCGTACCTTTGCGGACGATCACCGTGGCGGTGGGCCCGCCGGGTTCCATCCCGCTTTCCACTACGTTGCCGGCGGCGCGGCGGTCGGGGTTGGCCTTGAGCTCGAGCAGTTCGGCTTGCAGCAAAATGGCGTCGAGCAGTTTATCGATGCCATCGCCCTTGAGTGCGGAGACATCAACGAAGAGCGTGTCGCCGCCCCAATCCTCGGCGGAGAGGCCGTGCTCGCTCATTTGTTCGCGCGCGCGCATTGGGTTGGCGCCGTGCACGTCACATTTGTTTACCGCGACTATAATACTAGCGCCGGAAGCTTTTGCGTGGTTGATGGATTCGATGGTCTGCGGCATTACGCCGTCATCGGCGGCAATGACAAGCACGATGAGATCGGTGACATTTGCGCCGCGCGCACGCATGGCGCTAAAGGCGGCGTGGCCGGGTGTGTCGAGAAAGGTAATGGGCTCGAGGCGTTTTTTATCCTGGGGGTGGGGGACATCGATGGAGTACGCGCCAATGTGCTGAGTGATGCCGCCGGCTTCGCCTGAGACGACGTTGGCTTTTCGAATGGAATCGAGCAGGGTGGTCTTGCCATGATCCACGTGGCCCATGACGGCGACCACCGGTGGGCGGGGCTTGAGATCGGCCTCGACGTCTTCGAGATCCAGCTCGAGTTTTTTCTCCGGTGCGGGTGCGGGCGTGGGTGCGCTGGCGTCGCGCTGGCGTTTTTTGGCCTCAAACTTAAATCCATTTTTGGCGCAAAGTTGTTTGGCCGTCGGCTCGTCAACAGCTTGGTTAACATTGGCGAACACGCCGAGCTGCATCAGATCGGCGATCAATTGAAAGGGTTTGCGCCGAATGGCCTCGGCCAGCTCGCGCACCATAATCGGCGGCTTGAGCGTGATGACCGGAGCATCGGGCTTGGCAACGTAGCGGGGCTTGGCCGGTTGCGCGGGGCGCTTGTCGCCGGGTTTATCGGCGGCTTTCTTTTTGTCATCCTTTTTATCGCGCCGCCCACGGGTTTCGCGGCGCACGGGCATATTGCCCAAATCAATGAAGCCGATTTTTTCGCCGACCTTTGGTCCTGCGGGCGCAGCGGGCACTTCCGGTTCAGGGGTAATCGCAGGCTCTTCGGCCGGGGCTTCTTCAGTTGCCTCCGCAGTTTCTGTTTCCTCTGTTTCGTCGGGTGCTTCTTCCTCGGTTTCCTCAACGGGCTCAGGCTCTGGTTCGGGTTCCGGTGCTACGATTAACACGGGGCCAGTTTCAACCGGTTTGGCTTCTTCGGCTTTCTCGGCGGCGGCTTCCTCTTCGGTTTTTGCGGGGGCGAGTTCCTTGGCGAGTTCCTGTTCCAGATATTCGCCAGTAATTTTATCGAGCGAGCTGGACGCCACGCGGGCGTTGGCGATGCCTAAGTCCTTGGCCTTGGCCAGCACGTTTTTGCTCTGGATACCCAGCTTCTTGGCGATGTCGTAAATTCGTACGGGCATAAGTGGCTTTAGTCAGTCTTGGTATCTGTACTCTCGTCGGCTTCAGTTGTTTCAACCGCGGGTTCAGCTTCTTCGTTGGACTCCGCTTCGGGTTCGGGTTCTTCAACTGTGGCTTCTTCGTTGGGTTCTGCTTTAGGATCAGTTTCTTCCGTGGCTACAGGCTCAGCAGCCGTGTCTTCCTCGGCAGGGGATTCCGTTTCCGTTGCTGCGGCTTCGGGCACGCCGACTTCGAGGGCGGCCAAAATTGTTTCCGCGTGCGGGGCGAGGTCAGGAATTTCTGCGAGATCGGCCATTTCGGCTTGTTGTAAATCGGCTACGGAATGGAAACCGCTTTGGACGAGCGTTTGCGCGAGGGCATCGTCGATGCCGGGTAGGGCGGTCATCGCGGCCACGGCGCTGGCGACTTGGTCATCAAAGGAAACGACCTCAACCTGGTCGGGCTCGATATCGATGTGCCAGCCGACGAGCTTTTGGGCGAGGCGCGCGTTTTGGCCGCGCTTGCCGATGGCGAGCGAGAGTTGGTCTTCGTTTACAAAAACTTGGATGCGTTTGTTGGCCTCATTGATTTTGAGGTGTTTGATTTCCGCCGGCTTGAGGGCTTCGACGACAAAAGTGTTGATGTCCGGACTCCAGTGGATGATGTCCACTTTTTCGTTGTTCAGCTCACGCACGATGTTTTTCACGCGTTGGCCGCGTAAGCCCACGCACGCGCCCACGGGATCCACGCGGCTATCGGCGGAATGCACGGCGAGCTTGGTGCGCCAGCCCGGTTCGCGAGCGACGGCGACAATTTCCACCGTGCCATCGGCGATTTCGGTGACTTCCTGCGTGAAGAGTTTAATGACAAATTCCGGCGCAGCGCGCGAGAGAATGATCTCCGGGCCACGGCCCGTTTCTTCCACTGCTTTCACGTAGCAGCGTAGTTGTTCGCCCGGTTGATATTCTTCGATGGGCACCCGCTCGCGGTTGGGCAGCAGCGCCTCGTACCGGCCGAGGTCGATAATCACATCACTGCGTTCAAAGCGCCGAACCGTGCCGCGCACGATGTCGCCGGTGCGGTCTTTAAATTCCTCAAAGATGAGCGCCTTCTCGGCGTGTCGAATGTATTGCTTAAGATTTTGATTGGCGTACTGCGCAGCGATGCGGCCGAAACCGGTGGGCGTCACCTCCATCTCAATCTCGTCGCCGGCCTTGGCGTCTTCTTTATACTTCATCGCGTCGAAGCGCGAAATTTCGTCCTGCTCATTCTGCACGCGATCCACCACGAGTAAACTTGCGAAGGCGCGAATTTCTCCGGACTTGGGATCCGTCTCCACCCGCAAATCGCGACTAGCGCCCACAGCCTTTTTGGCCGCGGCGAGGATTGCCTCATTGATGGCCTCGGTCAGCGCCTCGCGGCTGATGCCTTTTTCTTTTTCGTAAAAATCCAGCAGAGCCAAAAACTCCGCGCTATTTATGCCTTTATCCATATGTTGGGGCGCCTTTCGTTGTGTCGTCGCGGGGAGGTTTCACCCCACTTGGGGAACAAAAAAGCCGGTTAAAAACCGACTTGCCGCAGCTGGCGCACCAGCCAAAACCTACCTGTCGGGAAAAGATTAGGCGTGAGGTGGGGCAGCGTCAAGTTCAAATGAACCGCTTGCGGGTACGTGCCTACAGCGGTAGGCTTCCGCGATGAGCGATTACGATAATGACTCCCCGCCGCCTGTTTTACCGCAGCAACCACAGTACCTACCCCGCCCAAGCGGCGCGGGGCGTTGGGTGTTCATGTTTCTCTTTTTTGCGCTGGCGGGACTATTGTTGATGGGTGGTTGGTTCTTGTCGTCAATCGGCGAGGCAATGGATTCGCTGGCCGCGCCGACCGATCTTTATACCGAAACCATCGTGCGCAGTGGCGACACCGCGCAGCGCATCGCCATCGTGCCTGTTACCGGCGTTATCACCAGCTACGGCCTTAGTGCGGAGCAAAATATGGTGACGAGCATCAAGAAACAATTCGATCTCGCTGCCGCCGATGAACGCATCAAAGCCGTCGTGCTTCGCATCGATTCCCCCGGTGGCGAAGTGCTCGCCTCCGATGAAATCCACAACGCCATCGTGGAATTCCAAGCTGACACCGGCAAACCCGTCATCGCCTCGATGGGCGGGATGGCGGCGTCCGGCGGCTATTACGTCGCCGCGCCCTGCCGGCTCATCGTCGCCAATAAACTCACCATCACCGGCTCCATCGGCGTCATCATGCAGTCCATAAACTTTCACGGGCTGATGGATAAAGTCGGCGTGGAAGCGGTCACCTTTAAGAGCGGCGCAAACAAAGATATGCTTTCGCCCTTCAACCCGCCGGAGGCCACCTCCGACGAGCAGCAAAAAATCCTGCAGGATTTCATCGACTCCACTTACGAACAATTCGCCGGCATCGTCGAGACAGGCCGCGAAAAGAAAGGCCACCGCGAAACCAAACACGCCACCGAATTAGTCGCCGATTGGAAGGACTACGCCGATGGCCGCATTCTCACCGGCGCGCAGGCGCTCGAGCTCGGCATGGTGGACAAGCTCGGCAACCTCGATGCCGCCATCCGCCTCGCCGAAGATGTCTCCGGAATTCCCGAGGACACCGCCCGCCTCGTGCGGCACGATCCGCCCGTGGATATCTTGGGCCTATTCAGCCTCTTCACAAAAAGCAGCACCCCGCCCGCGGGCAGTACCGTGAAGGTCGATCTTGGCCTCAACCCCATTTCGCTCCGGCCTGGTTTGCCCTACTACATCGCGCCCCATCTTTTTGCCCAATAGTTTTTTGAAAAACGTTCATCTCATCCAGCATCCCCTCGCGCAAGCTCGGCTCGCCACCCTGCGCGACAAAACCACGCCGCACCCCGAGTTCCGTCGCGCCCTTGGCCAGCTCGGGCTGCATCTCTTGCACGAAGCCACCGCCGGTTTGCCCACCAAACAAAAACGCGTGCGCACCCCGCTCGGTCCTGCGCCCACCATCGTGCCTACGCGCGAAATCCTGCTCGTCCCCATCCTCCGCGCAGGGCAGGGGCTCATCACGCTCGCCGACCAAATCCTCCCCGAGGCCCGTATTGGCTACCTCGGCATTGCCCGCAACGAAACCACCCTCCAACCCGAATGGTATTTGGAAAAACTCCCGCCGCGCTTGGGCCGGTTTGAAGTGTTCGTCGTCGACCCAATGCTCGCCACCGCCGGCAGCGCCATCGCCGCCGCCAAGCTGTTGCAAAAGCGCGGCGCAAAGAACCTACGCTTTATCCATGCTCTCGCTGCCCCCGAGGGCATTCGCGCTTTGCGCCGAAATTTTCCCGAAGCCCCTATTTACACCGCCGCCCTCGACAGTCATCTTAACGAAA
>JAPKEI010000427.1 GCA_028872685.1 Verrucomicrobiota bacterium
TCAATCCCGTGCTCGGCTGGGGCTGGCTGATCGCTGCGATGCTCGCCAACCTCGTCTGGGCGATGCCCCAATTCTCCCTCGGCACCGCCGCACTCCAGCAAAACCTCGGCCTATTCAATGGCGAAAACGGAGACCTCCTCTGCGCCGGCGTGCTCTTTGCCATCGCCACGGTGGTGGTGTGGATGTACGACAGCAAAGGGGTCAAGGCATTTGAAATGATCCTCAAAATTTTGGTGGGTATTATCGTGCTGAGCTTTTTTGGCGTAGTCGTCGTCATGGCCGGGGAACTCAACTGGGGTTCCATTGCCAAAGGCTTCATCCCGGATTTCAGCTTGCTCTCGCAACCGGCCGATAAGTTCGCTGGATTCATCGCTGCCTCCAGCGCGCCGGATTATTGGAACACTATCATTCTCGATTCCCAACGCGACCGAATGGTAACCGCGGCCGCCACCGCCGTGGGCATTAATATGACTTTCCTGCTCCCCTACTCGATGTTGCGCAAGGGTTGGGGCAAAGAACATCGCGGACTGGCCAGCTTCGATCTCGGGATGGGCTTGTTCATCCCGTTCTTCCTCGCCACCACCTGCGTGGTGATCGCTTCCGCCAACCAGTTTCACGGCAAGTATGACGAAGGATTATTGAACACAGACGCGGCAACGGAACAGACCGCAAGATTGCAGGGAGCATACGAGAAAAATCTGACCGGCATCCAAACGCACCTTGGCGTGTCGGAATCGCCCAACCATCAGGATCGCCAACTCGCCGCGATGCTCGTCAGCCGCGATGCCTTTCAACTCGCCGGTTCGCTTGAAAAACTCACCGGCAACAAAGCCGTTTCCCAAACCATCTTCGGCATCGGCGTGGTAGGCATGGCAATTTCCACCATAATCATTTTGATGCTCATTAACGGATTTTGCCTCACCGAAGCGTTGGGCGCTAAGATGAGCGGCGTGGTGCATCGAACCGGCTCCTTGCTACCGGGCATCACCGGCGCGATCGGATTCCTTTACCTTTGGAGCAACGCAGACGCCAAGTTCTGGCTGGCCGTGCCCACCAGTATTTTCGGAATGGTGTTGCTACCGATTGCGTACTTCACTTTTTTCTGCATGATCAACAGCAAGGAATTGATGGGCGATGCGCTACCCAAGGGCGGCAAGCGCGTGATGCTGAATCTAGCCATGGGGCTGGCGCTCGTGGCAGCCTCCATCGGCGCGGGTTGGTCCATCTGGAGCAAGGCGCAGTGGGTGGGTGTGGGCGTGGTGGGCGCATTCATCCTGCTGGTCTGGTTCGGTCACGGCTACCGCAAGCTGAACCAAAAGCTCGAACGGATCGAAGAGAAGCTGGAACGCTGAGCCATTACGGAAATATGCCGCTTGAAATGGCACAAAAACGCCAGCAACCAAAGTAAAGGCGAGGAATGAGTAAAGTGTTTACGCCCCAATCCCCGCCACCCAGAATACCAGCCCGATGATCGCGAAACAAATCGCGAAGCAGGCGATGAATCCCCAGAAATCCATCGGTGTCGGCCGTTGGATTTCCAGTTGGGTATTAGGGAATAGTTTTCGATCATCGAAGCGACTCGGCTCCGCGTAGCTTTTTTCCATCTCGACTTTATCCTCGTCAGGATCTGGCTGCACCGGGGTTTTCATTCGCACATACAACCGATCGAGTGCCTCCTTGGAATTGGGCCGCGTAAGCAAGCTCGCAATAATCATTACCAGAAAAGGCGCGATAATTTTGAATGGGAACTCCAGCGTCTTGAGCGTGGCATTGCGGACTTTCGTGAGATCGTAACCCAACAGCTTGTCGTAAATCATCATATCAAAACGGAACGAACCTTCGCCGCGCGAGGTACCGTCCATCTCCTTCACCCCACCGGTCCAATAAATGGATTTGCCGCCAGCCGCATTTGTCTCGGCGGGTTGATTGACCTGCGCATAAGCTGGATTGGAGCGCAAACTCGGAGCCACAGCGGGAATGATGCGCGGTAAAAT
>JAPKEI010000428.1 GCA_028872685.1 Verrucomicrobiota bacterium
GGCGGTGACGTCCTTGGCGGGCACGGTGAGGCGCACTTGGGGCACGAGGTCGGGCTGGGCGGTGAGGGAGTATTGGGCGCGATGTTTGTTTTCCAAACCCTCGTCGGTGGCCACGTGCACGGTGTACGCGCCATTCTCGGTGAGCGTGATGCGACGGCTCCATTCGCGCGGTGAGGCACTATTGGTAAGGGTGAAGGTGTTGGTGCTGGTGGTGGTTTGAATGTGGAGCGCGGCTTCGGCCACGGGTTGATCGAGGTGCACGGTGAGCTCCACCTCGGTGCCGGACAGCGCCGTGAGGTCACCCGCCTCCTCGCGGAAGGTGGCGGATTCACGGCCGGAATATTTTGGGAAATGATAAATTTTTATAAAACTGGTGACGTGCGGTCGCCGGCGCGAACGCAAGGTGTACCAACGCGACACCGCATCACCCGCGTGCACTTGATATTCGATGAGATCCGACGTCATCGAAATGGCGGAAGTGAACTCGCCCTTACTACCTCCCGCATCGGCATCCATCGAAATTTCCTGCCGCGTGCCATCGGAAAACTCCGTGACAAGATGCGGGACGGCTTCCAGCCCGGGACCGGTGACCTGCACGCGAATGGAAACCGAGTCGCCCTCCGGCGCGGTGGAATCAAAGCCATTGGGTTCCAGCAGTACAATGCGGTTGCGCGAAACCCGTTCGAGATTGGCCGTGGGTGCCAACGCGCGCAGCAGCAATTGCCGCCCTGAACCGGTGGATGCCAATCCGCCCACCACCATCATCACCGCGGCGGCAGCAATCACCCAGCGTTGCACGCGTTTGCCCGGCAACAAGCCGTCCATCGATACGCGCTGGATTCGGCCCGCCACGCGGTCCTGCAATTTTTTGCGAAACACCGGCGAATCCATTCCTTCATCGTCGCCCGTGAGTTCCACGGCGGAGAGCAATTCCTTGCGCAGTTCCGGCGCTTCCTCCTCAATCATCGCCGCGAGCGTGCGTTCATTCAGCACCCGCAACAACGGTCGCACACAGGCGAACCACCCCACGATGAGTGCCACGAGATACACGCCGCCGCTGAGCATCCAGCGCGTGCGATCGGCCATCACGACAAACCAATCCGCCGCCGCTAGCAGCAGCATCCCGCCGAGAAACATAATCAACCCCGCGCTCGCCCCGCGCAGAAACTGCAACCACCGAAACCGCCCGCGGAACGCGAGCAACTGGCCGTGGATGATGGGGTTAATGGATTGTGACATGAATGGCTTTTATCGGCCTCAAACGCCTTGGGTAAGATACATCAAGATTGGGGAATTGGAAAGGGGTCGGGCTGAGTCGAGTGTCCATTCATACCAAACCAAGCTTTCGCCGAATAATCCATTCCGCGGTGAGTAATAAAATTATCGGCACGAACCACCAGTAGCTTTGCCAGAGGGGTAGTTCGGTGGTGAGGGTGCGGCCGTCGCTGTAGGGGCTGAGGGCTTCGACGAGACGATGCATATCTTCCTCGCGATAATAGGCGCCGCCGGAATCGCCGGCCATTTGGCGCAGCAATAGCTCGTCACAATGGAGGAGGCCCAGTTCGCCAAAGGGATTAGCCGCAACGGTGAAGGCGGTGTGGGCGAGGATGGCGTCTTCGGGAATGCCGGGTACTTTGACGCGCACTTCGTAGTCGCCCGGCTCGAGCGGGGCGGATTCGGCGCGAAAGGTGAAAGATTGAGGATCGGCCTTGAGCGGCAGCGTGCCAAAAAGTTTGCCGTTGCGGAAGAGCAATGCCTGCGGCTTGAGGCCAGGCTTGGAGGCGAGTGCGGGGTCTTGAATGCGCACGCGGATCTCGGCGGTGTCGCCCACGTCGTAGGTGGTGTCGCCAGAATCCAGCGCGATGTGGGCGTCCTGCACGGCGAAGGGCGGCTCCATAATCCACTTGGCGATTTGGTTCCAATACTTCTGGTGATACAGATCGCCGACGTTATAACGCCAGCGCCACGATTCCTCGAAGGCGGAATATAAAAC
>JAPKEI010000090.1 GCA_028872685.1 Verrucomicrobiota bacterium
CCTGATGAGCGCCTGCCTCCAAGTCGCCGTCACCGAAGGCATCGCCTGCATCAAGGTCAGTGGCCCCGCTAACTTCGCCGCGGGCGTGGATTTCAAAACAGTGGTCAATCAATCCTGTGAAAAAGGCGGCCGCGTGTTGCTGCTCGACCTCACCGATTGCGTGAATATGGACAGCACCTTCCTCGGCATCCTGATGAGTATGACCAACCGGCTCGACCGCATCGAACTGCTCAACCCCAGCGATCGCATCATCGATCTTCTCGACAGCCTCGGCGTGATGGAACTCCTCACCGTCGGCACCGGCGAAAACCCATTCGACGCCAAGCTGCAGGAAGCCGAATCCACCAACGCTGACAAACGCGCCCTCACCGAAGCCAGCCTCGAGGCGCACAAGTTGTTAATGGAAATCAATCCCGACAACGTGCCGAAGTTTAAGGATGTGGCTCAATTTTTGGAGGAAGACCTGAATAAATAATCAATTTTCAATTATCAAGTGTCAAACAGTTGTGTTTTTGATACTTGATAATTGAAACTTACCTCAATGTCAGACCTCTCCGGCCTCAATCCTGAACAACGCAAAGCCGCCGCCACTCTTCGCGGGCCGGTTTTGATTTTGGCGGGGGCGGGTACGGGGAAGACGCGCACGCTGACTCATCGTGTGGCGCATATGGTGAGCGAGGGCATTTCGCCGGGGCGTATTTTGGCCGTGACGTTTACTAATAAAGCGGCGCGCGAGATGCAGCAGAGGGTGACCAAGCAACTTAAGCGGTTGCCTAAGTCGCTCACGCGCGAGGATGGCAAACCGTTGAAGCCGACGATTTGCACGTTTCATTCGTTGTGCGTGCGCATTTTGCGGCGGCATATTGAGAAGCTTGGGTATAAGCGCAACTTCGTGATTTATAGCGACAGCGAGCAGCTCGGCGTGGTGAAAAAAGTGCTGAGCGCCATCGCCGGCAAGGATGTGAAGGCCGACGCGCGCGAGTTGCAGGGGTTGCTGAGTCGGCTGAAAAACGCGGGGCCGAATGGAAATGTGCCGGGTAATGAAGACAGCCTCGCGATGGCGGGGCATATTCGACGGCGTTACGATAGCGCCTTGCGGGCGGCGAATGCGGTGGATTTTGATGATTTGCTGGTGCTCACGCTGCGGGTTTTTAATGAATTTCCTGAGGCGTTGGAGGAATGCCGCGCGCGGTATCAGTACGTGATGGTGGACGAATATCAGGACACCAACGCGGCGCAGTTTGAGCTGATGCATTTGCTGTCCGCCGAGCATCGCAATGTGTGCGTGGTGGGCGACGACGATCAAAGCATCTACGGCTGGCGCGGCGCGGAGATTTCGAACATCCTCGATATGGAAAAACATTTCCCCGAGGTGAAGGTCATCAAGCTCGAACAGAATTATCGCTCCACGCGCGTGATCCTCGATGCGGCCAATGCGGTCATCAAAAACAATCCGCGCCGCCGGCCCAAGCAATTATGGAGCGCCAAGGGCGCGGGCGATTTGCTGCGGCTGGAGTCCTTTGCCAACGAGGAAGAGGAAGCCCGCACGATTGTGGACGAAATTGAATTTAACCGAATGGCCAAGCGCATTCCGTGGAAGGATCACGCGATTTTGTTTCGCACCAATGTGCAGTCGCGTCCGCTCGAAACTGCCCTGCGCAAAGCCGAGGTGCGCTATCATTTGATCGGCGGCCAAAGCTTTTTTGACCGGCGCGAGATTCGGGATTTTCTCGCGTTTATGAAAACCTTCATCAACCCCAACGATGACGCCAGCCTGCTGCGCATCGCGAACATCCCCGCGCGCGGGCTCAGCGATGTGACGATGGAACGCCTGCTCGGCGCCAGCCAAGAGCGGGATTGTTCGGTTTGGAAAGCAATGAAAAACGATCTCGTCATCCACGAATTCCAACCGCGCACCCGCAAGTCCATCGAGGCCTTTGTGGGATTGATCGAGGACTTCCGCGCGCCACTTGGCGAAACTGAGCTTTCGCTGGCGAGTTGGGCGGATAAATTTCTGGATGAAATCGATTACGCCGCCGAGTTGCGCAAGGGCGAAAAAGATCCTGAGAACGCCGAAAACCGAATGCGCAATTTGCGCGATTTAATTTCAACAATGGATGACCGAGGAGGAGCCCTTTTGCCCGCCAATCGCCTCGGAAAATTTCTCGACGACATCACGCTGGACGCCGATCGCGAGGCGGACAAAGAAGACGCCGGCGACGCCGTCACCCTCATCACCACGCACAGCTGCAAAGGCTTGGAATTCCCGCACGTGTTTCTTGTGGGTGTGGAGGAAGGGCTGCTGCCGCACTCCCGCTCCGCTGTGGAAGGCACACTCGACGAAGAGCGCCGCCTTTTTTACGTCGCCATCACCCGCGCAATGAAAACGCTGACCATTTCCCATTGCCTCAACCGAAAAAAATACGGCCAGAATTTTCTCTGTCACCCGAGCAGTTTCCTGAAAGAACTTCCCGAAGAACTCTGCGAAGACCTTGATTCAAAAAAAGAACCCGTAACGGTCGAAGCCGGAAAGAACTTGTTCGCAGCGATGCGGGAAGGGCTGGGGTGATTCCAGCCTTATTCGCTAATGTTGTAAACAAACATCGAATCCTGATCGCGCAGGTACAGTTTTCCATCGAGCACCACCGGATGCGCCCAGGCTTTGGCTCGAGTGCGTTCAGGTTGGTCGAAGCGGCTGACTTCCTCGTAAGCATTGGGGCTGAGCTTCACAAGGGACACAGGGCCACGTTCGGTGCGGAGGATGATTTTGTTGTCGGCCACCACGATCGCGCCTTTGCCGGCGCTACGTTCGTTCCACATCACCTTGCCATCGGCGAGGCGGAGGCAGGACATTGATCCGCCGTTCGAGCCGTACACATAATCTCCCACACGGATGACGCCGCCGTGATGGTTGGCCATGCCCACACTACCAACGTGTTTGTAAATTTCTTTCGTGCTAAACTTGCTGTCCTTATAATCTACCTTGAATCCGTTGCAGCCCACACCGTAGGCACTGGTGACGAAGAGATTGCCTTCATGGAAAATGGGAGTGGAGACAACAGCTGTTTTGCCAGGCCGATCGGCGCGCCAGAGCAGCTTACCGTTGCTTGCGTCGATGCCCGCGACGCTCTTGCCAGTGAGCTGGAGGTATTGTTTGATGCTGCCAATCTCGCGAATGATGAGTGAGGAATAACCAGCGGAGTCCTGCCAATCCTCGCAGCGCCAAGCGGTTTTTCCGGTCTTGGCGTTGAGGGCAATCACGGCACCGTTGCTGCCGCCAGGGGTGACGATCACGTTGCCGTCATCGACCAGCGGAGATTCGCTCCACCGCCAGCCGCTCATCATTTTGCCGCCAAAATCATTTTGCAAATTCACGCGCCAGACTTCTTTGCCGGCGGTGGTGATACAAACGAGATCACTGTGTTGGCCGAGGCAATAGACATGGCCACCGGCCACCGTGGGCGTAGAACGCGGGCCGGGATAACCGCGATGACCTTTGGGATCGCCCACGCGGGCTTTCCATTTTTGTTCGCCCTTGAGATCCAGCGCGAAGAGATAGCAGGCATCGTCCAAATCACCGAGCGTGTACAATGTGCCGTCGGCGATGACCACGCTGGAAAATCCAACGCCCACACCGGTGGCTTTGTACAGTAACTTGGGGCCGCCCTCGGGCCATTGATTGGCGAGGCCTTTTTCTGGGTTCACCCCACTGCGGTCGGGTCCGCGCCATTGTGGCCAGTCAGAGGCAAAGGTGTTGAGCGCGAGGCTCAGGAGAATGAGTGATGTGAGGATTCGCATAAGTTTTTTGGATTGCTGAATTATTTATCAAAACGCACTTGTTTGACGGTGCCGCCGGCAAGGTTGAACCAAACGGTTCCGTATTTCTTGCCTTCGCGGTCCGTGATGTTTAAGCCGGAATATGACCTCCACGTGCCTTGCGTTTTGGTCGGTTGACCAAACACAGTGGTGACCACCGCCTGTGTTTTGCCTTCATAAATAACATCAATGGATTTGGTGTCCACGCTGGCCGTCCACGCGAGAGTTTTGCCGACAGGCCCAGTGGGTGTGACTGATGCACCACTATTGCCAGTGGCACTGATGTCGTGGCAGTAAATATGCTCTTGATCGCGGAGATATAGTTTGCCGTTGGCCACTACCGGATGAGTCCAGATTTTACCGCGGCTACTGCGGATGCGCGATTGCGGTGCGAGCCTGAAGCGACCGTGCTCTTTCCAGCCATTAGGGTTGGCTGATGCCAGTGCCACGTCACCACGGCTTTCGTCTACACAATACATCATGCCTTCGGCGATGGTAAGGCAGCCTTTGCCCAGCGCGCGTTTTTCGCCCCATACCTCGCGTCCGCTGGCGAAATCTTGGCACACCCAGCCGCCGCCATCGCTGTAGCCGTACAAATGTTTGCCCAGCAATATCACGCCGCCGTGATGGTTTTTCATAACCTTGTTCACCCAAACATCACTGGCCCGATTGTCCGCGCCCACGTTCACCAGTTTGCAGCCCACGCTGTAGCCGCTGGCGATATACACTTTGCCATCGCTGAAAATGGGCGTGGGGATCACCGCTACTTTGCCCGGCCACGCTGATTTCCACAGCACGTTACCGTTGCTCCCATCGAGGCCCACTAGATTTTTCTGGGTTAGCTGGACGTACTGGCGCCCGCCGTTATGCGTCACCGGAACCACGGACGAGTATTCTGCGCCATCGGTGAATTGCCGGCTTTGCCAAACAATTTTTCCGGAAAGTTTATTGAACGCTACAACTGCGCCTTGCCTTCCACCCGGCGTGGCCAGCGCGAGGTTGCCGTCCACCGTAATGCTTTCAGTGTAGCCCCATTTGGGTACGCCGCCGCCTAGGCGCGTCATATTGGCTTGCCACTGGATTTTACCCGCGAGATCGGTGCACACCAAATCGCCCTTGCCGCTCATTGCGTACACACGATTACCATCTATCGTGGGAGTGCCGCGCGGGCCGCCACCCCAGTTATTTTTTAATTCCTGCCCGAGGTTGGTGGCCCATTGCTCGCGGCCGGTGTTGGCATCGAGGCAGATCAACTGCTCTGTGCCGCGCCGCGAGCTCATGGTGTAAAGTTTGCCTTTAACGATTGCGAAGCTCGAATAGCCGTTGCCCATTTGGCTGTTAATCCACAGGCGCTTGGGCCCGCCTTGCGGCCATTGTTTAAGTAGACCTTTCTCGGCACTGATGCCGGTGCGGTTGGGCCCGCGCCATTGCGGCCAATCGAGGGCGTGGGAGGATTGCCAGCCAATGGCCAGCAAAAGGAAAGCGAGGGTCGTGCGCATGGCTATTGGATACGGCGAAAGGGCAGTAGATTCAACTTATTTGATGCAAGTTCCCTTTTCCGTGCATCAATCGAGTTTTTTCAAATACACATTTCGGTACCACACGTTTTGTCCGTGATCCTGGAAACCGATATGGCCAGTGCGGGGGAGATCTTTGAGAGCAGTCTTGAATTTATTGCGGGAGCCGTCGGGGTTTTTGTTGCCGGTGGTCCAGTCATCGAGGTTAGCGTTGACAACTTGTTTGCCATTGATGCTCACAGTAATTTTGGGGCCTTTGCAGGTGACGATGAAGCGGTCCCATTGGCCGACCGGCTTGGCGGGATTGGCGCTGGGCGCGAGGGCATCGTAGAACGCGCCGTGATCATGCTTGCCGAGTTTTGTTTTGCCTGTGGTGTCCATCACTTGAATTTCAAACCCACCCTGCACCGCATTCTTAGGGTTCGTACGGAAAAATATGCCGCTGTTGCACCGGCTCGACACCTTTACCTCCAAATCCAAAACAAAATCTCCGAAGCTCTTTTTCGTCCAAATGTAGCCACTGCCCGGTTTGCGTACGAGTACGCCATCCTCCACCGCCCATCCATTCTTCTTGGCCTGCCAACCATCTAGATTTTCACCATTAAACAACGCTACAAACCCTTTAGGCGGCTCCGCCTGCAAAGTGGTGACAGTGGAAAATGCAAACAACGTGATGAGAAAAATAAAGGTGTGCTTCATGGGCAAAAGAGTACGCGCTGGGGCGTGGGTGTAAACTCAAAATCCCAACCGCATCGCACGGTCATTCAACTGTTCCTGCCATTTTTGGAGGTAGCTGTATTGGTGGAATAGGGGTTCGAGGGTTTCGGGCGTCCAGTTTTCGTTGAGGGACTGGAGTTGGGTGTCGAGGTGTTGGAGGGTTTGGGTGAGAGTTTGTTGGCGGGAGTTTACCTTTTCGAGCCAGTCGAGTGCTTCAGGATAGGTTTGGGCTTTGAGGATGGGGGAGGTTTCGGCTTCGCGTTGGACGAGGAAAGGGTCGACGTCGCGCAAGAGTTGGCCGACTTGCTGGAAGAGGTCGGCGGTGGCGGAGAGGATATCGTGGACTTCGTCGGGCTTGTGGCCGCGTTCGAGGGTGAGAAGGTGCTGGAGGCGGCGCTTGGGGTCGCGCAGAATTTCGTGCGCGGAGTTTAGATCGGCGAAGCGGGTTTGGGCGGTTTCTTTTTCAGCGGGGTCAGTGAATTTATCGGGGTGCGTGGCGGCGGAGCGAGTGAGGAATTTTGTTTTCAGTGCCTCCACCTCCAGCCACGGTTGTCGCGGTTCATCGAGCAGCGCAAAGGCGTCAGTCATTTTTGTTTTCCCGTTGCCACAGCCAAACGCTAAAGCCAATGGCGCTGGCAATGACGCCAAGAGCGAGCACGCCGAGCGCAATGAGGATTGAAAAGCTCATGCGCTGAAACTTTCGCCGCAGGAACAGGTAGTGGCGGCGTTGGGGTTGTTGACTTTGAAACCGGAATCTTCGAAGCCGGTTTTGTAGTCCAGCTCGCTGCCGGTGACGTAGAGAGCGCTTTTTGGGTCCACCACGACGCGGATGCCGCAGCTTTCGACGAGGATGTCGCGATGGGCGGGGGTGTCCTGCAGATCCATTTTGTACTGCAAGCCGCTGCAGCCACCGCCGGTGACGGCCACGCGCAACACGCCCTCGGGTCGGCCTTGGCGTTGGAGTAGTCCGGAGACTTTGGTTGCTGCAGCATCGGTAAGCTTCACAAGGCGTTCGTCGCCGGTGCGATAGGTTACTTCGGTTGAGGTTTCAGTTTTGCGTTTGCCTGCGAGCATGGCCAAGAAGTATATGACAAGGAGGCGCGCGAATAAAGCATTTCAAAAGGGCGTCTTTTTTGAGAGGCTATTTTCCAGCATGAGGCGGCTGTTTTCCATTTTATTGATGCTAAGCGCGGGCATTGTGTCGGCGCAGGATTTTGATTTTGGGGCCAAAACCAAGGTTTCCCTGCTCGTAAACCCCGCTCTGGCCAAGTCGGGCAGCACCGTGGAGGTGGGGATGCGGCTGGAAATGCCCGCCGGTTGGCACACGTACTGGCGCAACGCTGGCGAAAACGGCACGCCCACTATTATAAAATGGACGCTGCCCAAAGGCATCACCGCCGGCGAAATTCAGTGGCCTGTGCCGGAGAAGGTGGAGTGGTTGGAAATGTTCACTTACGCCTACCACGGCGAAGTGCTATTGATCGTGCCTCTCACGCTTTCGGCGGATTTGCCCGCGGGCGAGCACACGCTGGCCGCCAAAGTCGATTGGCTCGAGTGCGAAGAAACTTGCATCCCCGGCGAAGCGGAAGTGAGCGCGAAGCTGTTCGTCGGTGTGGAAACCAAGCCCGGCTCGCACGCGGAATTGTTCGCCAAAGCCCGCGCCCAATGGCCTGCCAAAAATGAGACCCCCAAACTCCGCGCCCAATGGGCTGGCTCGCCCAATGCCGATGGCGAGCGCACATTGGAACTTATCGTGCCGGTGGACAGTAAAGAAGCCGCCGTGCATTTTCTGCCCTTTGGGACCACGGGCAAGAAATGGGAAATCGCCCACGCCACCACGCTCACAAAAGGCGAAAATGAATTCACCCTTTCAAAAATTATCACCAGCAAAGACGGCAACTGGCCCACCGAAGTGCGCGGCGTGGTGCGTTTCGAAACAGAAGGCAAAGTAATCAGCCACGAAACGGCGTTTCAAATTGGGGCGACGGCACCAGAAGGAAAATCGAGCGGTGGTGCTGAGGGCGATTCGTCCAAATCTATTGGGTACATTTTGAGCTTCGCTTTTTTGGGTGGGTTAATTCTTAACATCATGCCGTGTGTGCTGCCGGTGATCTCGATGAAAATTCTGGGCTTCGTTCAGCAAAGCAATGAAGCCCCAGGGCGCTTGCGAAACCTTGGGATTACTTATGGGCTGGGCGTGTTTTTTTCGTTCATGGTGTTGGCGGGGATGATGATTGCCGCCAAGAAAGCAACGGGCATGGCATCGTGGGGAATGCAAATGCAGAGTCCCGTTTTTAATTTGGTTTTGATGGTCGTGGTCACGCTGGTGGCTTTGAATTTATTTGGCGTGTTCGAGGTCACGTTGGGCGGCGGCAGCGCGATGACGAAGGCCAACGCGTTGGCCAGCCGCGAGGGGTATCTCGGCGCGTTCTTTAATGGCATCCTCGCCACAGCGTTGGCCACGCCCTGCACGGCACCGTTTTTGGCCGGCGGCATGGGCGCGGCGCTCACTCAATCCAATGGTGTGATCATTGCGGCCATGACCGCGGTGGCAGCAGGGTTGGCGTTCCCGTATGTGCTGCTCAGTTTCAAGCCCGGTTGGCTGAAGATACTTCCGAAGCCAGGAGATTGGATGGTGCAGTTCAAACAAATCATGGGCTTTCCGATGTTGGCGGCGGCGGTTTGGATTCTGTCTTTCACCGGCCCGATGTTTGGCAAGAGCGGTGTTATGTGGCTGGGTGTGTTGCTAGTGTTTGTGGGTTTGACGGCGTGGGTGTTTGGGGAATTTACGCAACGCACAGTGGCAAAAAGTTCCAAGCCAATCATCGTGTGCGCGCTCATGTTGATCAGCGGTTATGGCATGGCATTGGAATGGGGGCTGGACTGGCAACACCGGTGGACTCAAGAGATGAAATGGGAGCGATGGAGCCCTGAAGCCGTCGCGAAAGCCCGTGCGGCAGGACATCCGGTGTTGGTGGATTTCACCGCCGACTGGTGCCTGACTTGCAAATTCACCAAGGCGGCTGCGATTGACGTGGATTCTGTTATCAAAAAAATGTCCGATGTGGATGGGGTGGCATTCATTGCGGATTGGACCAACGAGGACCAAACGATCACGAAAGTTTTGCAACAATACCAGCGTGCTGGCGTGCCGTTGGTGTTGGTTTATCCTTCGGAAGGGGAGGCGATTGTTTTGCCGCCGGTGATGAGTGGGCCCGAAAAGGTCTTGGAAGCATTGGACA
>JAPKEI010000429.1 GCA_028872685.1 Verrucomicrobiota bacterium
ATATTGCCGGCATTGCCCACGGGCAGCACGTGCATATCCGGCGCATCGCCGAGCGCATCGCAAATTTCAAACGCCGCCGTCTTTTGGCCTTCGATGCGATGGGGGTTGATACTGTTCACCACTTCCACCACGCCATCGGCGCACAACTCGCGCACGATGGTCAGCGCATCATCAAAATTGCCGGGCATTTGCAGGGTGGTCGCGCCGTACATCAACGCTTGGGCAAGCTTGCCTCGGGCGATTTTTCCCTCGGGAATGAGCACTACGCATTTCATTTTCGCGCGCGCGGCGTAGGCCGCGGCGGATGCGCTGGTATTACCGGTGCTAGCACAGGCAATCACTTGCACGCCGCGTGCCTTGGCTTTGGTGACGGCCATCGTCATCCCGCGATCTTTGAAGGACGCCGTGGGATTGAGCCCCTCGTATTTCAGATATAAATCAAACGCGCCGCCAATAGCCTCCACAAAATTGGGTACGTGAATCAACGGCGTGTTGCCTTCGTGCAAACTGACAATGGGCGTTTCCTGCCCCACCGCAAGATACTCGCGATAGCCGCGAATGACGCCCCGCCAACCAGCTGCATTTTTATGTTCACTACTCATTTAATTAAAATTTTCCACGCGGATCATTGTGGGTTTTTTCACTGCAGCCAATTTCCCAATCGCCTTCAACGCCTTCGCCATCGATGCCTCGGGCGCGGCGTGCAGCATCAGCGCCAGCAAAACGTTTTTGCCTTCCTGCCCTTCCGGCTGCAACACGGACGCAATACTGATCTTGGCTTTGGCCAAAGTGGACGCCACTTGATTGAGCACGCCCGGACGGTCCAACACATTGAGCCGTAAATAATAGCTATTCACCACATCATCAATCGCGCCGATCTCACCATTAGCTTCGTGCGGCGTGAAGGCCCGCACGCGCTCGGGCGAATCGTGCTTTAAGTCCAGTGCCGCATCGGCGATATCGCCCAACACCGCGCTGGCCGTAGCGTCCTGTCCCGCGCCTTGGCCGTAATATAAAGTGTCGCCGAGCACATCGCCTTTCAAATAAATCGCATTGTACACGCCACCCACGCTGGCGAGCACATGGCTCTTCGGAACGAGCGCGGGATACATTGTCACTTGCACCGGCGCGTCCTTGGCGGCTTTCACCGTGCCGAGCAGTTTGATGCGGTAGCCCAGTTGATCGGCAAATTCCAAATCCTGCGGCGTCACGTGGCGGATACCTTCCGTGAACACGCGCTTGGGCTTCACCCAAAAACCATGCGCCAGCGAAGCGAGAATGCCGACCTTGTGCGCGGCATCATGGCCGTCCACATCCATCGAGGGATCTGCCTCGGCAAAGCCCTGCACCTGTGCCTCGGTCACCGCTTCGTCGAAGCCCATTCCGTTCTCCTGCATTTGCGTCAGGATAAAATTGCACGTGCCATTAAGGATGCCGTAAAGCTCGGTGACATGGTTGCCAATGAGCCCTTCGCGAAGCAGTTTAATTATTGGAATGCCGCCCGCCACGCTGGCTTCGTAATAAAGATTCGCGCCGCTCTTTTCCGAGGCCGCAAAAAGTTTTTCACCGTGGAACGCCAGCAACGCTTTGTTCGCCGTCACCACCGGCTTGCCTGCACGCAATGCCGCCAGCACCACGTCCTTCGCGGTGGTCGTCCCGCCCATTAACTCCACCACCAAATCGATTTTGGGATCCTCAACAATCTCGCGCCAATCAGTCGTCAGCAACGCCGCCGGCAACTTCACCGCGCGCTTTTTGCGACGGCTCCGCACGGCGATGCGGGCCACGCGCAGGCGCACGCCAAGGCGGCTCGCCATCAGCGTGCCATTGCGCCGCAACGCCCGCACCACGCCGCCACCCACCGTGCCGCCGCCGATTATGCCTATATTAACTGTTCGCATTTTGTTTTCAAATTCCCTTGAGGGCGCGGGAGCATGCCCGCAAATAGATTTTTACTCAAGATTTTTGCCCTTTTGCTGAGGCAC
>JAPKEI010000430.1 GCA_028872685.1 Verrucomicrobiota bacterium
TTTGATACACGTCCATTCGACTGAACAAATCGAAGGCCGTCCAAAAAATTTGAAAACCCACGAGGCAGTAAAATAACGGCGTGAATAATTCGCGCAGCAAATAGCGATCCAACAAGCGCATTCGCGCAGAGGCTACCCGCGAGCGGGCCGTGAAGCAAGACGGGCAAATGGCTCGCACCTTCTCGCTCGCGTCATTAGGCTCCCGCCGTGCGTGTGACCAATCTTAACCCCGCCGACACCATCGGCGCCAGCGCGTGGCTCGTTGAAACCGGCGGGCACACGATGCTGCTCGATGCCGGCACGCATCCGGGCACGGAAGGGCGCGAAGGGTTGCCGAGCTATTCGCAGGTGGCCGATGCCGATGTGGAGGCCATCGCGCTCTCGCATTGTCATCATGATCATTGCGGCTCGTTGCCCGTCGCGTTGCGGCACTTTCCGCGCGCTCGGGTATTGATGACTGAGCCGAGCCATTTCATTGTGGAACGCGTGCTCCATAATTCCGTAAACGTGATGAAACGTCAGCGCGTGGAAAAAGACATTAGGGATTATCCGTTGTACAGCCATGAAGAGATCGATGAGTTGTCTTATTTATTTCAAGGGTTTAAATATGGCCACGTGGAACCGTGGGGCGCATTTGCGCGTGAAGGGGAATCGCCTACGCTTTCTTTCCATCATGCCGGCCACGTGCTGGGCTCCGCCGGCATCCGCGTGGCGCATGAGAAAGAAAGTTTGTTTTATACCGGTGACGTCTGTTTCCACGACCAAACGCTTTTGCCCAAGGCGGATTTTGATGGGTTGAAGGCAGATGTGTTGATTTTGGAAACCACACGCGGCAACACCGAAACGCCCGAAGGCTTCACGCGCGACAAAGAGGCTAAGCGGTTTTTGGACGCCATCCGCGCCGGGCTCGATCGCAACGCGGGCGTGCTTGTTCCAGTGTTCGCGCTCGGTCGCACGCAGGAAGTTTTGGGCATGATCGCGCTGGCCATGCAACGCGGGGATCTTCGCAAACAACCGGTTTACATCGGTGGGCTCGGCCGAGTGTTTACAGAAATTTACGATCTCGTCTCTGGGCGCGCACCCAATCGTCGGCCAGATTTGAATTTGCGCGATGCGCTGGATCTCCGCGTGCTTGAGCGCAAAGAGCTGAACAAAATTAAACTCGACGGCTCGTTGTTTGTCATCACCGCCGGCATGATGAGCGAACATACTTTAGCGCACGAGTTGGCGGTGCGTATGGCACCAGTAGAGCGCCATTCCATTCACTTCGTCGGCTACGCTGCGCCCGACACACCCGCAGGCAAACTGCGTGCTGCCGCTCGCGGCGAAGCTTTTCACTTCAGCGAAAGCGGCGGTGAACTCACACGCCATTGCGAGATGAATTGCTTTGATCTCTCCGCCCACGCCGATCGCGATGAGCTGGTGGATTTTGCCGTGCGCCTCAACCCCCGCACCATCCTCCTCGGCCACGGCGAACCTGAGGCCCGCGATTGGATGGAGCAAACCCTGCGCGATCGTCTGCCAAAATTGATCATCCACCAACCCGCGCCGGGCGAAGCGGTGGAGGTGTAATCCCTGCTTGTGTGTGCTCGCGTTTTGCGTTAGAATTCTCACCGTACCAGTGGCACACAAACAATCCAGGGCCGGCTTCACCTTGCCGGAAGTGCTCGTCGCCGTGGCTATTTTGGCCATGGTGATGACAATGGTGTTTGGCGTGTTCGGCTCGCTGCTCACCGCCACCCGCTCCGGCGTAGAAACGGCCGACTCCACCCAGCGCGAGCGCATTGCCTTGCGCGCTCTTGCCGATGCATTGGCCGGCACCTCATGGTATCGCCAACACGGGCCGGGGCAATTCGTCGCGGGACAGGGAGGGGAAGGGTTCAGCCAACTGGAACTGGTCACCCGCGTGCCGCCTGGCTTTTGGGGCAGCCGAACGCTTAGCCAATCGCCCTTACGCCGCGTACGATTTATTGTGGAACCCG
>JAPKEI010000431.1 GCA_028872685.1 Verrucomicrobiota bacterium
TGGGTAAATTGCTTGTGCTGGCATTTCAAGGAGACCTCACACATGTTGCCACGTTTATGCTCGCACCTGAAAGGTGGGGAACGCCGCAGCGATTCCATGAATTGAATTTCACGAAATCCCATCATGGACTCACCCATTCGCAAGGCAGAGAGGACATAAAGAAGATTCTTGCGCAAGTTGACCGGTTTTATGTGGAGCTGTTTGCCGAAGTGTTAGAACAGTTGGATGCGATCAAGGAAGGCGAGGGTACCCTTTTAGATCACTCCATGATTACTTTGGGTTCAGGATTGGGAGATGGAAAAGACCACACAATGGATGAGCTTCCAATTATTGTAGCAGGTTCTGCTAATGGCAGAATCAAGACAGGCCGCATCCTTAATTGTCCTGAAAAAACACCACTGGCCAATTTGTGGCTCTCGCAAGCTCAGTTAATGGGTACAGGTATGGAGCGATTTGCTGATAGTACTGGACCTTTGAAAGGCTTGCTCGCCTAAACGATAGGAGTTTTCTTTCTCCCCTACGAATTTATCACAAGCTGATTGATGCCATCGTGGTTATGAACACATCTTAGAGGGGACATCGATTCATGAGGATTGTCAGCCTATGCACTTGTTTTCTGCTTATGACGCAGGTGGCGTTTCCACAGTCGGAGACCCAGCTGCGCCAGTGGTTGCGGCGCTTCCCGGCGGCCGACAACGACGGCAACGGAACGCTGATGGTCGAGGAAGCCAGGGCGTTCATGGCGTCCCGCAGACGGGGCAGGAACGGACAGGGCCCGCCTACCGAGTTCCCTGTGGATCCCGGTTGGAGCAAGGCTCGTTTCCCGGATAACGCGGTCTGTTACATGACGCCGCCAGAGATTCAAGCCATCTACCGTGAGGTGTTTCCCAAGGACCCGCAACCGGTTTTTCAGGTCCCCCAGCCCGAGAAGGCGCTCCGAATCGTGGGCACGGGACACAGCTTCATGGCGCCTGGGTACCGGACCTTCCCGGTGATCTGCCGGGCTGCTGGATTCGAACAGCCGCTGCGGACCCATACCGGCGGCGGGATGACCGGCAGTGTCCGCTATAAATGGGAACAGGAGAACGGGATTTTCGGATTTTCGGGCAAGCCGCAGCCCAAACTGCTGGCGGCCATTGCCACGGGCGCATGGGACGCCATGATGTGGGGGCCTTATTATGCGGATCGCCCCGAGTATTACGCCTGCTGGATTGACTTTGGTCTTAAGTACAATCCCAACATGGAATTTTACCTCAGCGATGCCTGGCCGTCACTACGTCAACTGAGACCCTTGCCCAAGAGCGAGGACGAATTGAGTGCTGAGATCTTCGTTCGCTTGAACAAGGAGAAGCACGCCGCTCTTGAGAAAACAATCGCGGTCCTAGATCGCAAATACCCAAACAAGATTCATGTCATGCCCACTTCCGATGCCATGGTGCTGGCGGTTCAAGCCTATTACGAGGGAAGGTTGCCTGGGATCGAGGGCGTCAACCGTTGGCTGTGCGGCAAGACCTACAGTATCTGGCGCGATCAACTCGGGCATCTTGGCCCGGGCTTCGAGCGGCTCGAAGGGTACGTGTTCTACGCCACCATTTACAGGCGGTCGCCGGCTCTCATCGAGGGCGAAATCCCCTTCAAGCCCTTAGTTGACAAGAAGCTTGGCAAACTCGATCCCCCCCGTCAGGAAGTGGACCGACTTTTCCGCCGCATCGCCTGGGAAGCAGTCATCAACAATCCGCTGTCCGACGTCACTGATCGTGACAGGGATGGGATTGGGGATTACGAGCACCTGGAAAAATAATACCCCCTGAAGCCCACTACCCGGGCCAAAATCGAGGCAGCCCTCAAAAACAATGAAATACCTCCAACTCACAACAATCGCAGCCGTGGTGTTGGTGGGGTAATTCAACGACTCTCCTCCATCAGGTCGTAATCCGAATCCCGGAATGAGGGTAGGATCTTATTTTAGCATGCCCCGCGTC
>JAPKEI010000432.1 GCA_028872685.1 Verrucomicrobiota bacterium
CCATCGGCGCCAACCAAGGTGGCGGACGTTCAGAGGAATCCAACTAGAATTCCGAGTCAGCCGCCTTCGGCGAGGCGGGTTCCACATCCAAAGGATGTGGTGGTTCCACCGCGCCACATCCTTTGGATGTGCGTCGATTTCACTAATGCCGGTCAACACGGGGCGCTCTCCCTCACGAGCTTGGTTTGCCTGTGCTTCCCGGTTTGGAGGGAATCGGTCCCGGCAGTTTCCCGCCGGGCCGATGGCAGCCGCCTTTGCTGCTGCGCGATCAAATTCTCTGTTCGCATCTGGAAGAATGAGGATTCCAAATGCCCGTGTCGCAGGAGCCGCCGCCGGTGCCGAAAACTGGGCAGCCCCATTGCCCGCAACCGCCGGAAGGGCAGCTTGCGGAAGTTGCCTTTCTTGTGGCCATTCTGGAAAGCAACCGCGAGGATTTCCTCCGCCAGCCAACGGTCCAGCTCGCGCAGTTGCGCCTCGTCATTCACGTGCTTCAAATAATAATCGATGATGGCCACGGAGCGAAAGCCATTCTCCACCACATCACGCGCGATGTCCACCGCCAGTTGCGCGCGCGCCATCGGCTGGCGCGTTTTGCGAAAACGCTTTTGCTTGCGGCGGAAGGCAAACCGAAACAGATTGCGAATCTTGCGCCCCTTCTCGCGCGCCATGCCCACGCTGCCGTCGCTGCGAAACTCCAGCCCCAAATGCTGAAACCGGTCGCAAGCCTCGAAAGCGCCATCGGTGTGCCCAGCGGTGCGGCCAAAGAAAAAATCGCGGTGTGCCTTCGGCTTGCTCGCCACGCGCAATTCCTCAAACGCCTCGCCCATCACCTCGCCGGCCCGCAGCGCACTCTCGCGGTTGTTTGAGAAGGCCAGTAAATCATCGGCGTACCGAAAATATTTTACGCCCGCCAACCGGCTCATGCGGCGGTCCAGCGGCGTGAGATAAAGATTGGCGAAGAAACACGCGATGGCCGTGCCAAAGGCGATGCCCTGCCGATGCGTCACCACTTCCTCGCCATGCACCACCTCAAACTCAATCCGTTGGCGCAGCAGCTTGAAAAGAAAATCGTCCGGCTCAATCCATTGCGCGAGCAGTTCGAGCAGCCGTTCGTGATTGATGGTTGGAAAATAATCCGCCACATCACGTTTCACAAAATACAGCGGCCGTGGCATCTGCCGCACGAGCGCCTCTACGCGATGCTGGCAGCTATCCACGCCGTGACTGCCCATGCGATAAGCGTAACAGCTCGGCTCGTACACGCTGTGGAAATATTTCGTCAACTCGCGGTACAGCAACAAGTCCACGATGCGTTCCTCCCATGGATAAAGATAGAGCGTGCGCTCCTTACCGTTGGTGTTGAACTTCAGCTCGATGCCCGGGCGATAGCTGAACTGCCGCTGGGCGAGCCGCTGGTGCAGCCGCGAAACATTTCGCAGCGAGTCGGCCGCAAAATCGTACAGCGTGCGCTCATCGTGCGAGCGGCCCAACGCTTTGCGCCACGTGAAGAGCGGCTTGGAATACACCCGAATCACCGCCTGATGCAGCGCGAGCTCCGAATAAATCCGGTCAAACGTGGCCTTACGATGGGACGCAGGCAATGGGCAATGGATTTTCATCCCGATTTTTCAATCTTCGGGCGCGTAGGGTGGAGGTAGTTTAACCGCGCACCGCGAATTGGGAAACTATTTTTATCCACGTGAAATTGACGACTTGGCGTGATGGCTTTATGCTGTCGCCCATGGTTATGACTGCAACCCCCACCGATGCGTTGTCGCTGGAAATCGCCGAGCTGAAGGAAACGCTCAACGCGGTGATTCTTGCGCACAATTATCAGGTGCCGGAAATTCAGGATGTCGCCGATTACGTGGGCGATTCGCTGGGGCTCTCCCAACAGGCCGCCGACACGGAGTCGGACGTCATCGTTTTCTGCGGCGTGCATTTCATGGCCGAGACAGCCAAAATACTTTCGCCCGAAA
>JAPKEI010000433.1 GCA_028872685.1 Verrucomicrobiota bacterium
TGCCAAAGCGTGCTGAGGTTAGTCGCCTCGTTACGCTCTACACCGAGTTACTTGCTGATTATCAAAAGGACCCCGCTGCGGCCAAATTGATGGCCACCGACCCACTTGGCCCCTTGTCAGATACAGTGAAAAAAGTGCGTGTCGGTGGGTTGTCGGAGCTTCTGGCGGCGTCTATTCATGGATCACCGGATGTGGATATTGCCGTGCCCAATGGGACGTATACGTTGCAACTTCTGCTTTATGAAGGATGGGAATCGCGGTCTGCGGATATCGTTATCGAAGGAAAGACGATTAAGGAAAAGTATAACCAGTTAAAAGAGCAAGGGGGGAATTTCAACCATGGAAGCGTACTCCGCCATACTTTTACTCTCACCGATGGCAACATCGATATTGAAATCAAGGCACTCACGGAAACGAACATTCATCTTGGCGGCTTAATCCTGTCAAAAGGGAATGGAGGGGACACGGTTTCAACGGCCGTTGTGAAAAATAAATCAGATCTCGATTTCAAGGATGTCCTCAAGGCGATTAATTTTGGGGATACAAAAAACTTGAGCGTCGGTGATGTCACATTCACCGCCGCCGCGGTCAATACCACAGTGGATGGCGTAACCAACAAAGCCAGCGGTGATGTTTATGCTGGGGAGTACAATCAGAAACTTCCCACGATGCAGAAAGAGAAGACGGCAAAGAATGCTAACGCCAGCATGAAGGTAGAGGAACTTGCGGCGTGGACGGTGGTGTGCAATGTCCTCTTGAATCTCGACGAAATGTTCATGAAACGTTAACTTTAACCCGACGATGAATCTGCAACACGAAAACCTCCTTCACCGCACACGCCGGCAATTTTTGGGTGATGCCAGCATGGGCCTCGGCGCGGCGGCCATGGCTTCGATGATGGGTGGTAACGCATTTGCCGACGTGACGTTTGAGCCCATCCAGCCGCTTGCGCCGCGCAAGCCGCACTTTGCGCCCAAGGCGAAGAGTGTGATTTATCTGCACATGACCGGCTCGCCTCCGGGGTTGGATTTGTTTGATTACAAACCGGAACTGGTAAAACGCGAGGGGCAGAATTGTCCGGATGAATTCTTGAAGGGGCGGCGGTTTGCCTTCACCTCGGGAGTGCCAAAGCTGATGGGTACGCCCCACAAATTCGCGCAGCACGGCCAAGGCGGCGCGTGGCTGAGCGATGCGTTGCCGGAATTGGCGAAACAGGCGGACGACATCGCGTTCATCAAATCGATGACAACGGACCAGTTTAATCACGCACCTGCGGAGCTATTGCTCTACACCGGCAGCGCGCGCGAAGGCCGGCCAAGCATGGGTTCGTGGGTGACGTACGGTCTGGGCAGCGCCAATCAAAATCTTCCTGGCTTCATGGCACTGATTTCCAGCGGCACGCAGCCCAATGGCGGGAAAAACTCTTTCGGAAGCGGTTTTCTGCCCAGTGTGTTTCAGGGTGTGCAGTGTCGTTCCAAGGGCGATCCGGTCCTGTACGTTTCCAATCCGAAGGGGATGAGTCGAGACCAACGCCGCAAGAGCCTTGATGCACTTAATGACCTGAACCGCCAGCAGGCAGCGGAACTTGGCAGCCCCGAGACGCTCACTCGCATTGCGCAGTACGAGATGGCCTTCCGTATGCAGGCGAGTGTGCCGGAGGTGATGGATATTTCCAAGGAACCGAAGCACATTCTCGATGCCTACGGCGCGCAGCCGGGCGCGGGCAGTTTGGCCAACAACATTTTGCTCGCGCGGCGGCTCGTGGAAAAGGGTGTGCGCTTTGTTCACCTCTTTGACTGGGGCTGGGATTTCCATGGCGTCAACGTCGCCCTCGGTCTCGGCAAGGGGCTGCGCGACAAATGTAAAACGATGGATAAACCCGTGGCGGCGCTAATCCGAGACCTTAAGCAGCGTGGGTTGCTCGATGAAACACTCATCGTGTGGGGCGGCGAATTTGGGCGCACCCCGTTCCGTGAAG
>JAPKEI010000091.1 GCA_028872685.1 Verrucomicrobiota bacterium
ATTCCACTGAACTGTACGGTCGCTGCAATATTCACCGCAACCTGAACGGAAATCACTTGGCGGAGATCGTAGAGATTTTGCCCCCAGCATCTCATGTGGTAGTATAGTGGATGGACACTAACACTTACGACGTCATTATCATTGGCGCGGGTCCCGCCGGCAGCGCGGCCGCCGCCATCCTTGCCGAACACGGCCGCCGCGTGCTCGTGCTCGAGCGCGAAAAATTCCCGCGCTATCACATCGGCGAATCGCTACTGCCCTTCACGTACCAACCTCTTAAGCGGTTGGGCATGATTGAAAAACTCAAGCAATCGGCCTTCACCAAAAAATACAGCGTGCAGTTCATCTCACCCGATGGCAAAGCGAGCCAGCCATTTTATTTTTTTGACCGCTATGACCGCGAAACCGTTGCGCAAACTTGGCAGGTGATGCGCGCGGAGTTCGACGAAATGCTCCTCAACAACGCCCGCGATAAGGGCGCGGAAGTCATCGAGGAAATTTCGGTGAAAGAATTAATTTGGGAAGGAAAAAAAGTTGTCGGCGTGCGCGCCGTCACGAAGGCCGGCGAGGAAAAAGAATTCCGCGCACCTCTCACCTTTGACGCCACCGGCAAGGAAGCCCTCACCGCCACGCGCAACGGCTGGCGCAAACGCGATCCGTTCCTCAACAAAATCGCCGTGTGGACCTACTATAAAGGTGCCGTGCGGCAAAAGGGCATCGACGAGGGCGCGACCGGCGTGGCGTTTGTGCCGGAAAAAGGCTGGTTTTGGTGGATCCCCCTGCACGACGACCGTGCCAGCGTGGGCGTGGTGGCCGAGGGGAAATACCTCAGCCGCGACGGCGTGCGCGATCCGAAAGCGATGCTCGAGCGCGAGATTGAAAATAATCAATGGGTAAAAGACAACCTCGCGCCCGCAACGCAATTCGGAGATTATTATATCACCAACGAATTCACCCACCACTCACGCCACTGCGGCACGCACGGCCTCTTGCTGCTCGGCGATGCCTTTTGTTTTCTCGACCCCGTATTCTCCAGCGGCCTCATGCTCGCCCTCAAGAGCGGCGTGATGGCCGCCGACGCCGCCCACGAAGCCTTCGAAGCCAACGACCTTTCCCCCGAACGCTTCACCGAATACGCCACCGATCTACGCGAAGGCATCGAAAACATGCGTAAACTTTGCTACGCCTTCTACAACGAAAATTTCAGCTTCGGTGAGCTGGTCAAAAAACACCCCGACATCGCCAGAGATGTGACCGATTGTTTATCGGGTGACGTAAACAAAGATTTTTCAAAAATGTTCAAATGCATCGAAGATTTTTGTCCCGTTCCAGATTCCCTGCCTCTAGGCGAACCTCTCACGTGAACATCCTCCAAATCACCCCCGGTGCGGGCAATATGTATTGCGGAAACTGTTTCCGTGATAACGCTCTAGTGGCGACTTTGCGTAAAGACGGACATGAGGTAACGATGGTTCCGCTTTACCTCCCGCTGATGCTGGATGAGGAAAACCAATCGGACGGCACGCCGATTTTTTATAATGGTGTGAATGTTTATTTAGAACAGAAGTCGCCGTTCTATCGCAACGCGCCGAATTGGGTACATCGGCTGGTGGGGTCGGAACGCCTCCTGCATTTTGCCTCCAGTAGAATGGGGAAAACGAATGCCGAGGACGTCGGCGAAATCACTCTCTCGATGCTGCGCGGCGAAGACGGCCATCAATCGCGCGAGTTGACGCAGCTCATCGACTGGCTGAAAACCCAGCCGACGCCGGACGTCATTTGCCTTTCCAATTCGATGCTACTCGGACTGGCGCGGCAGCTCAAGGAAGCTCTCGGCGCGCCAGTAGTTTGCCTGCTGCAAAATGAAGCACCGTACATCGACAATATGGCGGAGGGCTTGCGCGGGTCGGTTTGGAAATTGATGGCCGAACGCGCGGCCGAGGTGGAATGCTTCATCGCACCCAGCGAATTTTACGCGGCACTGATGCGCGGTAAACTGAACTTGGCCGACGATCGCGTACGCGTGATTCACAACGGCATCAGCCACGCCGGTTACACAGCCGAACCCGTGGCACCGAATCCACCGGTCATCGGTTTCTTCGCCCGTCTGTGCAAAGACAAAGGCCTCGACACTCTCATAGACGCCTTCATCAAGCTCAAGGCCAGCAATTCCATTCCGCAACTACGCCTGAAAATTGGCGGCGGCTGTCGGCCGATGGACGAGCCCTTCGTTGAGCGGATGCGCGCGCGGCTGCACGCGAAGGCGTTGTTGGGCGATGTGGAATTCCACCCCAACCTCAGCCGCGAGGCGAAACAGGATTTTTTGAAATCGCTTTCCGTACTTTCCGTGCCCGCGCAGTTTGGTGAGTCGTTTGGATTTTATATCATCGAGGCAATGGCCGCGGGCGTACCTGTGGTGCAGCCGCGGTGCGCGTCGTTTCCGGAATTGGTGGAAGCCACCAGCGGCGGCGTGTGCTATAAACACGACGGGCCAGAAAACCTCGCCGACGCCATCGAAAAAATGCTGCACAATCCAACCAAAGCCAAAGCTCTCGGCCTCAAGGCGCGCGAGGCCGTACGCAACCAATTTTCCATCGATCGAATGGCCGCCGAGATGGCCGCGTTATTCGGTACGTTAACCACAAAGGTATAAATGGCACAGCACGAATTCACCATCACTCGCCGCGTTGAGTTCAACGAAACCGATGCGGCCGGCATTGTTCATTTCGCGAATTTTTATCGCTATATGGAATACGCCGAACACGCATTCTTCCGCTCGCTTGGGCGGTCGATTGTAGATCACGACCTCGATGTCGGCTGGCCGCGCGTGCACAGCCATTGCGATTTCAAAAAGCCACTAAAGTTTGAAGATGAAGTCGAAATTCATTTACTCGTCAGCGCAAAGACCAGCAAATCCATCACGTATCAATTTTTTTTTCGTGTGGACGGCACCGAAGTCGCGCGCGGCGGATTCATCGTCGTCTGCGTGCGCCGCACAGAAACCGGCGAAATGAAAGCCACAACCATCCCGCCCGAAATTGCCAACCTCATTGAGTCCGCACCGGCGGATAAGTTGGCCGATTAAAATAAAACAACCCAAAACTAAAATCACAAAAATTATGGCAGCAACTACTACCGCATCCGGTTTCCCTTGGTACGCTTGGGCACTTCTCACCGTCGCCTGCTGGGGCGTCTACGGCGTATGCATGCACACCGGCTCGACCAATATGGAAAATAAAGAGCACGGCCGCATTATGGCGTTCCTTTGGGTGGGCCTCGCATATTTTCTCACAGCGGTCATCGCGCCGCTGATTCTGCTGAAACTCAAAGGCGGCCCGATTGAGTTTTGGGCGTACCCGGCCAAGGGCCTGAAGTGGTCGCTCATCGCCGGCATCCTTGGCGCGATTGGCGCGCTCGGAGTGCTACTTGCATTTGGCGCGTCGCCGAACCCGCCGATTTATGTACCCATCGTAATGTCCATCATCTTTGCTGGCGCGCCCATCGTGAATGCCATCGTCAACACCACCAAGGAGGGCAACTGGGCTTTTGTGAAGCCGCCATTCATCCTCGGCATTTGCCTCGCCGCCCTGGGCGGTTATCTCGTCACCCAAAACCCGCCCAAACCCCCGCCCGCAGAAAAGTCTGCCGCCAACGAGGAAGTCAAATAACCGAATGGCCGACGCGCCATCAACCGGTCGGGAAACCATCCGCTCCCGACAGCTCGAGCAACTCCGCAACCTCATCCGCGCGGTGCGTCCCGCCAATGCGTTTTACGAAAACAAACTGAACGCGGCGGGCATCGATGACTCCATTGCCAGCCTCGATGACTTCGCCGAGCGTTGCCCATTCACCACCAAGGACGAACTCGTCGCCGATCAAACCGCCCACGCTCCCTACGGCACGAATCTTTCTTTCCCGCTCGATCAATACAATCGCATCCACCAAACCAGCGGCACCACCGGCCAACCCCTCCGCTGGCTCGACACGCCCGAGAGCTGGCAAAGTATGCTCGAAAGTTGGCAAACGGTTTACCGTGCGGCCGGCGTCTCGCCGACCGATCGCGCGCTGTTCGCATTTTCTTTCGGCCCCTTCATTGGCTTTTGGATGGCCTACGAAGCCGCCACGCAAATGGGTTGCCTTTGCTTTCCCGGCGGCGGCCTCACCAGCGCCACGCGCCTGCGCATCCTGTTAGAAAACGAAGTCACCCTCCTTTGCTGCACGCCCACTTACGCGCTGCGTTTGGCGGAAGTTGCAAAACTTGAAGACATCGACCTTTCGCGCGCCAGACTCAAAACCATCATCGTCGCCGGCGAGCCGGGCGGCAGCATTCCTGCCACGCGCGAACGCATTGAGAACGCTTGGCCCAACGCAAAAGTTTTCGATCATCACGGAATGACCGAGGTTGGCCCCGTCACCCACGAGTGGCCGCACGAAAAAAATAATCTGCAAATTATCGACGCCGCCTACTTCGCCGAAATTGTTCACCCCGAAACCAACCAACCCGTCGCCGACGGCGAGGAAGGCGAACTCATCCTCACCACCCTCACCCGCACTGCGATGCCCTTACTCCGCTACCGCACCGGTGACCTCGGGCGCCCCGAGACCCACGGCGACGCCCTCATCCTGCGCGGTGGCATCCTTGGCCGCGCGGACGATATGGTCATCATTCGCGGTGTAAATATTTATCCCAGTGCCTTTGAACACATCCTCCGCCCCTTCGAAGCCATCGCCGAATACCAAGTTATCATTTCTAAAAAAACCGAAATGGCCGAACTCCGCCTCCGTATCGAACCCCACCCCGACACCGACTCAAAAGCACTCGCCGAACAAATCATCGAAACCATTCGCACCCAACTCAACCTCCGCGTCCCCGTTGAAACCGTGCCTCCCAAATCCCTCCCGCGCTTCGAACTCAAAGCCAAACGCTGGATAAATGAATAGCTCATGTCAAACGACACTTCCTTGCTGCAGCTAAAAGACATTTCCCGCGAATTTCCCTCGGCCGAGGGCGGTGCGCCGTTGAAGGTGTTGCGCGGCTTGTCGATGGACGTGGCGCGCGGTGAATCCATTGCCATCGTTGGCCCCTCCGGTTGCGGCAAGAGCACGTTGCTCAATCTCATCGGCACCCTCGACCAACCGACCGATGGCGCGATCGCTTTTGATGGGCGCAACCTCATTGCTTTAAATGACGACGAACTCGCCCTTCTGCGCAATCGCGAGATGGGATTTATTTTTCAAAACCATCATCTGCTACCGCAATGCACGGTGATGGAAAACGTGCTCGTGCCCACGCTCGCCCACGGACGTGCCACCGCCGACGACGAAGAACGCGCCCGTCACCTTCTCGACCGTGTGAGCCTCGGCGAACGCCTTTCGCATCGGCCCGGCCAACTCTCCGGCGGCGAACGCCAGCGCGTGGCCGTGGTGCGCGCGCTCATCAACCAACCCCAACTCCTGCTCGCCGATGAACCCACTGGCGCACTCGACCAAACCACCGCCGACCAACTCGGCCAATTGCTCGTGGAATTGAACGCCGAGAAAAACGTCACTCTCATCACCGTCACCCACTCCGAAAAACTCGCCGCCCGAATGACCCGCACCGTGGAACTCAAGGATGGCCAGATCGCCTAACATCTCCAAGGGAGGGACGAGTTCCACCTCGACCCAAATCTCCCCAATGAAATGGGGTAAGATGGAACTTGCCCCTCTCATCGCATGACCCTCGGCCGACTCATTTTAAGCAGCCTCACGCATCACGCGCGCGCGCACTTGGGCACGCTGCTAGGCGCCATCGTAGCCGGCGCGGTGTTAACCGGTTCGTTGGTAGTCGGCGATTCAGTGAAGAGAACGCTCCAAAACCAAGCCGAACAACGCCTTGGCCACATCCAAGCTGCACTCGTGCAGCACGATCGATTCTTTCGTGCGGACCTGGCAAACGCCATAGCTCTCGATGACAAAACGCATTTTGCTCCAATTCTCAAATTGAACGCTGCCGGATATGTTACGGACACAAAAAAACGCGCCAATCAAATCCAACTCATAGGCATCGACGATTCGTTTTGGAGACACGCCCGTCTAAAATCAAACCGACCGCCAACTTTGAAGGATGGCGAAGCCTTCATCAATCGGCTCCTTGCCGCACAGCTTGGGCTCAAGGCCGGCGATGAATTCAGCCTACGCATTGCCAAGCCGAGTGTGCTGCCGCGCGATGCCCCACTCTCGGTGGCCGAAGACCTCACCGCGCGATTGACGCTCACTGTCGCCAAAGTGACCGGTGCGGATTCTGAGTTAGCCAACTTCAGCCTGCGCCCCGGCGCCGTGCCACCCTTCAATGTTTTCGTGCCGCTTGCGTGGCTGCAAAAAAAAGCCGAACTGACCAACCGCGCCAACGCTATGCTTGCGAGTGGGCTGATGCCAACGAAGGAATTGGTGCGATCGGCCAATGCTAAAATAAAAAATGAGTGGCGATTGGCGGATGCAGAATTGATGCTAATTGAAAATGGAAAAGACAACGTCATCGACCTTCGCACCGACCGCATTTTTCTCGATACCAACACGCTGAAGGCCACTGCCGATTCCCAAACGGCGCTCACGTACATTGCCAACGAATTTCGCATCGGCACGAATGCCGTGCCGTACTCGATGATTGCCGGCGTGAGCGAGGGACTTTTTGAAAACACACCCACCGGCGATGAGATGCTTATCACCCAATGGCTCAAGGATGACCTCGAGGCAAAGGTCGGTGACAAAATTGAAGTAAATTATTATGTGCTCGGCCTCAACCGGCAGTTGGAAGAGCGCCAGCACACCTTCACCGTAACCGGTATCGTGCCCACGGAAGAGCCAGGTTGGCGCGAGTTGATGCCCAACTTTCCCGGCATCGTGGACAAAGACAATCTGCGCGACTGGAATCCCGGCATCGATTTTGATTCCAGCCGCATCCGCGACCAAGACGAGGAATATTGGAAACAACATCGCGGCACTCCCAAAGCCTTTGTCGCGCTGGCCACCGGCCAAAAACTTTGGGCCAACCGCTACGGCGAAGCCACCACGGTGCGTTACACTTTCGCCAAAGGAAAACGCGCGCAAATCGAATCCTCGCTTAAGGAAAAACTCAATCCCGCGCAAATCGGCCTCGTGTTTCGCGATGTGCGCACTGAAGCGATCACCGGCCAATCCGCCAGCGATTTTGGCGGGCTGTTCATCGGCCTCAGTTTTTTCCTCATGCTCGCCGCACTCATTTTGATGGGCCTCCTTTTCGTCTTCGGCGTGGAACAGCGCGCGCCCCAAATCGGCACGCTGCTTGCCATTGGTTTCACCGGCAAAACGATTCGCAATCTCCTCCTCGCCGAAGGCTTCGTGCTCGCGTTGCTCGGCGCGTTACTCGGCGCTTGGGCGGGGTTGGCGTACACGCGGTCACTTGTTGGCCTCCTCAATTCAGATTGGGGCGGCGCCATCGGCAACGGCAGCATTGTGTACCACGCCGAACCGTTCACGGTGTTGTACGGCGTGCTCGGCGGTTTGTTCGTGGCGTTGTTCACCATTTGGCTGACTGTCCGCAAGTTCAGCCGCGCCAACGCCATCGCGCTCATCCAAGGCCAAACGGCTCCGCTCGCTGCGGCCAAGGCGGGACACAAGGCGCTCTTCACCGCGCTCATTTGTGCCGTGGGCGCGATTGCGCTTGGGTTTGCGATGAATGATGCGCAGGGGCAAATGAAGGCGGGTGGATTTTTTGGCGCAGGGATGCTGTTGCTTGTCAGTTGCCTGTGCGTGTGCCACGCGTGGTTGGGCAAACTTGCGACGGGCGGCGGCGCATCCTTTGCCTCGCTGAGCGCGATGGGTTGGCGCGGCAGCGCGCGCCGGCGCGGGCGCAGCCTTGCCTGCATTGGACTGCTGGCGTGCGGGGTGTTTTTACTGATTGCGGTGGGTGCGTTCCGGCTGGATCCCAACGAAGGCGCGGGTCAGCGCTGGAGTGGAACCGGTGGGTTTACTTATTTTGGCCAGAGCGATGTTCCAGTGTTGTTTGATTTGAACACCAAAAAAGGCCGCGAGGAAATGGCGCTTGATGCCGATGCGATTCCCGCTAAGAGCCTTGTGCAATTTCGGGTGCGCGCGGGCGATGATGCGAGTTGTCTAAACCTCAATCAAACCCGGGAGCCTCGATTGCTTGGAGTAAATCCAAAATCACTGGAGGAGAAAAAGGCTTTCACCTTCGCCCAAGGCACGGGCTGGGAAGTGCTTAATAACTCTGAAGGCGATGCTGTGCCGGCGGTGGTGGATATGAACACCGGTATGTGGATGCTGCACGTGAAGGTGGGCGATGTTATCGATTACCCCGATGAATCCGGCGGCACTTTTAAAATCCGCATCGCCGGATTCCTTGCCAACTCCGTGCTACAGGGCGACCTCATCATTTCCGAAAAACAATTCGTGAAACACTTCCCCTCCGCCAGTGGGTATCGCGTGTTCCTGATTGATTCCGCCGACCCCAAAGCCACCGCCGCCGCGTTGAGTTTTGCGCTGGAAGATTACGGCCTCGAACTGACGCCCGCTACGCGACGACTGGCGGAGTTCAGCCAAGTGCAAAATACGTACCTCGACATCTTCCAAGCGCTCGGTGGCCTAGCGCTGCTGCTCGGCAGCGTGGGCCTCGGCGTGGTGGTGTTGCGCAACGTGCTTGAACGGCGCGGCGAACTGGCGTTGCTTGCGGCGGTGGGCTTCCGAAAATCCGCGCTGCATTGGCTGGTGCTGGCCGAGCACGGTGGACTGTTGGTCTTGGGCTTGGCGGGCGGAATCATCAGCGCGGCCGTCGCGATTTGGCCGGCGCTCAGCAACCCCGGCCAAGGGATGCCACTGAAATTGCTGGCGTGGACGGTGGGCGGCATTTTGCTGAGTGGACTACTTTGGATATGGCTCGCCGCCGTGGCCGCCCTGCGTGGAAAATTATTGCCGGCATTGCGCAACGAGTGATGGGCTACTACACTCCGGCCATGACGCGTTGGATTTTTTTGCCTTTGCTTGCTCTGCTGCTCTCCGCCTGCGTGATGCCGCAGCCACGCACGGATGCCAATTTAACTCCACTGGTGCGGGCGAATTTTCAGTCCACCGCATTGCCGAAAAGTTGGATTGAACTCAACGGCGAAGTCACTGTCGTTGACGGTGCGCTGCGGTTGCCGGCCGAGCCGTTGGAATTGCACGGGGTGATGTTTGGCCC
>JAPKEI010000092.1 GCA_028872685.1 Verrucomicrobiota bacterium
GGGTCTGGTTTGACTGCCGCCGGGTCTGGTTTGACCGCCGCCGGGCCTGGTTTGACCGCCGCCGGGCCTGGTTTGACCGCCGCCAAGTTGGGCACGGAAAAACTCCTGCATTTCTTCACGGGAAGGGCGCTCATTTTCATCAAGCTTGCCGTCACCATTCTTATCATATTTCTTGATCATGGCTTCCCGGATTCCTCCACCACGTTCACCTTCTCCACCACGTCCACCCTGTCCCGGGCGATCTTGGGCTTGTGTAGTCAAACTGAATGTTATTAGTCCACCGAGAACGATGGGTACAAGTAAGTGTTTTTTCATAATTAATGTAGGATTGCGTTGCCGCACCATGCTGTTTAAGCCCGTGAGGGTCAATTGTAATGACGTGCTCTCACAGGGAAAGGTTTCATAGAATGTATCCGTAACCGAATAATGTAAGGCATCGTCTTGGGAAGTATATGATGATGGTTCGTAGCACGTTACTAGCCGGCGCCTTTTTGGCGGCAACCTTCATTTCCAATGCGCAAGCTGAGGTTCTAAAAGGTGCAGTAAAGACCGAGAATATTGCGTGGTACGGCACCTGGAAAGGCGGCCTGGCAGAAGCCCAGCGCACAGGTAGGCCTATCCTGTTGGTCTCGGGCGCGCCACAGTGCCACAACGTGCCGGGCGTTTGGTGACCGGGCAAGACGAGCATGGACAGGAGTTTCCTGGCCAACAAAGATGTGGTGGCTGCTTCCCGAAAGTTCGTGTGCATTCGTTTGGCCACCTACGAGGATGCCGCAGAGAACGAGGTCCTCAAGGGCATCTTCACCATGCGCAGTGAACTGCAGAATACGGTGTTTGGCATTTTAACCCCGGACGGCAAGACGCACATCGTGCGTTCCGGGCGCAGCCCCGCTTGGGCGTTTGGCGGGCAGGCGGGAAGGGGAATCCATGAGCAGCCGCTGGAGTCTATGAAGAAAATGGGCCAGACTATGGAAGCGATTGCTCTAGCCTATCCGGGTAAAGGTAAGGCGGCAAAAGGCCCGCTGCCCTTGCCTTACCTTGCTGATTTACGCCTCGCATTAAATGTGACTGCGGCAGACCGCCAACCTTTGGTGGCGGTATTCGCGCCGGACGCTGCGCAACGCAAGGCCATGGAACGCGAGCTTTCTGTGGTGGCATGGTCCGAGCAGTTCATTGGCCAGGCCCAATACGTGTCGGCAAGTGACGCGAAGGAATTCAAGGCGGTGAAAGGAGTGACGGTGAAGACGGGATTCATCGTGATCCAGCCGGGAATCTTTGGGCTGGAAGGCTCGGTCATTCAGGAAATCTCCGCCAACGCCAAGGCAGGTGAATTGAAAAAGCAACTGGCCAACGCGTTGGGCCAACACAAGCCCAACACGCTGTCTTACTACGAACACCGTGCGGCTGGGGTTCGCGCTGGCAAACGCTGGGAGAGCAAGACACCCAGTACTGACAACTCCAGTCCTCGTGAACGTATTGGCCGCCAGCGTCGCTAAGGTTTCACAGGAAAAATCTCGAATGAGGAAATGCAATCTCATGTAACCAATCGCTTAAGGTAACGTCGTAGGAAACATAAGATGATGAATCGTAGCATATTACTAGTCGGCGCCTTTTTGGCGGTGCCCTTCTTTTCCAATGCGCAAGCTGAGGCTCCAAAGGCTGCAGCTAAAGCCGAAAAAATCGCTTGGCATGGTACCTGGAAAGGTGGGCTGACCGAGGCTCAACGCACCGGTAAACCAATCATGCTGGTTTCAGCTGTTCCCCAGTGCCATTCAGTTCCCGGAGTCTGGTGACCGGGTAAAACCGGAATGGACAGGAGTTTCCTGGCTGACAAAGACGTTATTTCCGCTTCGCGTAAGTTTGTGTGCATCCGCTTGGCAACCTATGAGAATGCCGAGGAAAACAAGATCCTTGCGGGGTTCTTCTCTCGAGGTGGAGTTTTAGAGAACACTGTTTTCACGCTCTTAACCCCCGATGGAAAAACCAAACTTGTATCTGCAGGACGTAGTCCAGTCTGGGCGTTCGGAGGAGTTCGTGGTGCGGGGATTAATGCACAACCCGAGGTGTCCATGAAGAAAATGGGCCAGACCATGGAAGCGATTGCTTTGGCTTATCCCGGTAAGGGTAAAGCAACAAAAGGATCTCCTCCGTTACCTTACCTTGCTGATTTACGACTCGCCATGAATGTAACAGCGGCAGATCGGCAGCCTTTGGTTGTGGTTTATTCAAAGAGTGCCGAGCAGCGCAAGAAAATGGAACAGGAACTCTCGAAGGTTGCCTGGTCTGATCAGTTTATCGGGCAGGCTCAGTATGTGTCTGCAAGTGATGCTTCCGAATTTAAGTCGGTAAAGAATTTTAAAGCGACCTCTGGGTTTGTGGTAATTCAGCCCGGAACCTTTGGCTTAACGGGTGAGCCTATTGCTGTTATTGATGCAAAGACGTCTGCCAGTAAACTCGTTGAATCGTTGGCCAAAGCATTGGATAAACATAAGCCTAGTACACTAACTTACAATCAACACCGCCAAATGGGTTCACAAGCAGGTGCTCGGTGGGTCAGTAAGACGCCCAATCAGGAAAAGGAGGCTCGTCGCGGAGGCGGGCGGCGTCCTCAACGTTAATTTTATTATTTTGTGAAAAAGAACACCTTTTTTCTATTTTTACTTCTTGCTGTGTACCCAACTATGGTTCCGGCTCAATCGACTGCGACCTCTCCTAAACCTCATATCGTGATGTTCGTGTCCGACGACATGGGTTGGAACGAGGTCGGTTATCACGGTAGCAAAATTGCCACCCCTCACATCGATGGACTTGCCAAGGAGGGTGTGCAGCTTGACCGCTTTTATGTGCACCCCATTTGCAGCCCCACGCGCACGGCGTTGATGACCGGGCGATCGCCCGCGCGCTTTGGCATCACCGGACCCATCGGCCGCGGCGTCGTTCCGCTGGACGAACATTTCCTGCCGCAAACTTTTCAGAAAGCCGGTTATCAAACTTTCATGGTGGGTAAGTGGCACCTTGGCGAGCGTAGTGATGACCACGCACCCAATGCTCGGGGCTTTGATCATTTTTACGGATGCCTTGGTGGCGTCATTGACTACTACACCCACCGGCGCGGGCGCGGGCTTGATTGGCAGCGCAACGGCAAGCCCGTCATTGAGGAGGGCTATTCCACCGACCTCTTCGCTGCCGAGGCCATTCGGTTGCTAAAAAATCGCGACCAGAAAAAGTCGGTCTTTTTGTATCTTCCCTTCAACGCACCCCATCAACCCGCCCAAGCTCCTGACGTATTGATTCAAAAATATAAAAAATTGGGCTTTTCCAGTCGGGCCATCGGGCGTGCTGCCGCCATCGAGGCGATGGATGCCGCGATGGGCCGGGTGCTGGCGGCAATTAAAGCCGAGGGCATGGCCAAGGACACTCTGGTGATGTTTTTTTGTGACAACGGCTCGGGCGGCGGCTCGCGCGGCCCGCGAGCACTGCCGGGGCAACTGTCGTTGCGCGGCGGTAAGGGCAGCGTGCTTGAGGGTGGCATCCGTGTGCCTGCAGTCTTTCGCTGGCCGGGAGTGATTCGCGCGGGGACGACCTGCAGCCAGCTGATTTCTGCGCAGGATCTTTTCCCAACATTCGCTGCTGCTGCGGGCATCAAGCCGGCCAACCAAAAGCCATTCGACGGTGTGAACTGTTGGCCGGCAATTATACAAAACAAGCCGATGAAACGGCCACCGGTGATTGTGGCCGGGCCCTCCGGTGACTTTGCTGTTCTCCACGATCAATGGAAACTGACTTGGGGTCAGGGACAGGTCAGACTATATAACGTGAAAGATGACCCTGCCGAATCCAAGGACGTGACCTTGGATCATCCAGAAGTTGCGGCAAAATTGGCCGACAACCTCGCGCCGTTCAGTAAGTTGAATATTTCTAATCAAGAGAGAGGGGCTCGTCAGGGTGGAGGTCGCCGGCCTTAGCATAAACGATTTTATGAAAACAAAATTAATGTACTCGATTGCTGTGGCAGCAATTTTTTTCGTTCAGACTGTTGACGCCCAGCAACGTCCGCCGCGCGGCCGATTTGATAATCAGCGTGAAGCCGCCCTTGCTCAACCTTTCAAGGGTGTATTCTTCCTTGATGTTCCGCCGGCCAACCTGTTCCCGATCAAAAAAACCGGCGTGAACACTGAGCCTGTACGGCAGGCAGCGAAGGCATTCCTCTCCAGTCTTAATGCGAAGGACCGCAAGAAGACCGTCTTTCCCGTGGACGACCTCGAGTGGCGCAAGTGGGATAACCGACATCGTTATGCGCGCCAAGGTGTGGGCTTTGACAAGATGACCAAAGGCCAGCGCGAACTCGCCTTCAACCTACTGCGCACCAGCCTCAGTGCCCGGGGACTCAAGCAAACGCAGGACATCATGAAGCTCAATGGCACGTTGGCCGAGTTGACCAACCGCTTTGATGAATATGGCGAATGGCTTTATTGGATCACCATCATGGGCGAGCCAAGTGCCACCAAGCCATGGGGTTGGCAGCTAGATGGACATCATGTCGTTATCAACTACTTTATTCTCGGCGATCAAGTCGTGATGAGTCCCGTCTTTATGGGCTCTGAGCCGGTGAAAGCCGAGAGCGGCAAATTCAAGGGCACCGTTATCTGCCAAGCCGAGCAGGGCAAAGGTCTCGCGTTCATTAATTCACTGAACAAAACCCAACGTGCCAAAGCAATCGTCGCCAACGACAAAGGTCCGACCAACAACATCGGTGAAGCGTTCCGCGACAATCAAGTGCTCGATTACATCGGCATTCGCTGCAGCGAGTTGACCGCCAAACAAAAAACGCAGTTGCATGGGCTCATTGAAGTGTACATCGGGAACCTCGCGGATGGCCATGCAAAGGTGAAAATGGCCGATATAAAAAAACATCTCGATGCCACGTACTTCGGCTGGATGGGCGGCACGAAAAAGGACAGCGTTTTTTATTACCGCATCCAAAGCCCCGTGGTGCTGATTGAATTCGACCACCAACGTCCCATCGCCTTGGCCCGCTCCCAAACTCCCACGCGCCAACACATCCACACTGTCGTCCGCACCCCCAACGGTAATGACTACGGCAAGGATTTGCTGCGGCAGCATTACCGTCTGCATCACAAATAAGTTGTTTTTTCGAATTCACCGCAGCCTTTCCTTTTCCCTGTTTTTCTGCTAAAAGTTTCGCGTCCATGGCGAGGAAAACTAAATCAAAAGTGTCGGCATCTCAGCCCCCCGTCAAATTGATGGCGGCCAACCGCAGCGAAATTGCCATCCGCATCTTTCGCGCGGCCACTGAGATGGATCTGCGGACGGTGGCGATTTATGCGCAGGAAGACCGACTCGCGGTGCATCGTTTCAAGGCTGATGAGGCCTATATGGTGGGCGTGGGCAAGGGGCCGGTGGGCGCGTATCTCGATATCGAGGGCATCGTGGGAATGGCTGCTGAACACGGGGTTAATCTCGTGCATCCTGGCTACGGATTTTTAGCGGAGAACGCGAATTTCGCCGAGGCGTGCGCAAAGGCGGGGATGACATTTGTGGGGCCGCGCCCGGAGTTGCTGCGACAAATGGGCGACAAAACTGAGGCCCGCGCGCTCGCCAAAGCCGCTGGAGTACCGGTGCTGCCCGGCACGGATGACGCAATCAAAACCCGCACCAAGGCAGTGAAGGTGGCCAAGCAAATTGGGTTTCCACTCATCATCAAGGCTGCCTTTGGCGGCGGCGGGCGCGGGATGCGGGTGGTGCATAAAGCCAAGGATTTGGAGCGATTGCTTGATGAAGCTCGTGGCGAGGCCGATCGCGCGTTTGGTAATCCGGCGGTGTTTCTCGAAAAGTACGTGCAAAACGCCAAGCACATTGAGGTGCAAATTCTGGGCGACCAACACGGCAATATTTTGCATTTGCACGAACGCGATTGTTCGGTGCAGCGTCGTTATCAAAAGGTGGTGGAGATCGCCCCGAGCGTTGCGCTGGATGAAACGGTGCGGAACGAGCTGTGCGCGGCGGCGTTGGAATTGGCCAAACATATCCGGTACGACAACGCGGGCACGATGGAGTTTCTCTACGATGTGGATTCCAAGGCGTGGTATTTTATCGAGATGAATCCGCGCATTCAAGTGGAGCACACGGTCACGGAAGTGGTGACAGGCATCGACCTCGTGCGCGCACAGATTCAAGTGGCGCAAGGCCACGCACTGCACGGCAATGTGATGCAGTTGCCGAAGCAAAAAAATGTGGTGTGCGTCGGGCACGCCGTGCAATGCCGCGTGACCACGGAGGATCCGGCCAATAATTTCACGCCCGATTATGGGCGCATCATCGCTTATCGTTCGGCGGCTGGTTTCGGGCTCCGACTCGATGGCGGGCAGGGCGATGCGGGTAGTGTGATCACGCCTTTTTACGATTCACTGCTGGTGAAAATCACCGCGAGCGGAATGACCTTTCCGCTTGCGCTGGATCGGATGAAGCGCGCGTTGAAAGAATTTCGCATTCGCGGCGTGCAGACGAACATTCCATTTCTGGAAAATGTGATCAAAAACGAAACGTTCCGCAGCGGGCAGGCGACGACGACGTTGATTGATAACACGCCGGAACTGTTTGCCTTCAAGCGCCGGCGCGATCGGGCGAATCGGTTGCTCAATTACATTGGCGATGTGTCGGTGAACGGTAATCCGCAGACGAAAGGATTTGAGGTAAAGGAATCCTTCAAGCCCATCGCGCCGCCGGAGCACAATAGCGATGCCGAGCCGCCTGCGGGTACGCGGCAAATTCTGCTCGAACAAGGCCCCGAAAAATTCGCCGAGTGGACGCGCAAACAAAAGCGGCTACTCATCACCGACACCACCCTGCGCGACGCGCACCAAAGCCTGTTCGCCACCCGAATGCGCACGGCGGATATGCTGCATATCGCCGACGCGATTGCGCATCGCACGTCGGAGCTCTTCAGCCTCGAAATGTGGGGCGGCGCGACGTTTGACACCGCGATGCGGTTTCTGCGCGAAGACCCGTGGCAACGCCTGCGCCAACTGCGCGAGGCGGTGCCCAATATTTGTTTCCAAATGCTCTTCCGCGGCTCCAACGCCGTGGGCTATTCGGATTATCCGGACAACGTGGTGCGGGCTTTTGTAAAGCACGCGGCGGAAAACGGGATGGATATTTTCCGCATTTTCGATTCGCTGAATTATCTACCCAACCTCAAGGCCGCGATGGAGGCGGTGCGCGGGACGCACGCGGTGTGCGAGGGCACCATTTGTTACACCGGCAATATCCTCGATGCGAAGCGCGACAAATATCCGCTCAAATATTACGTGAAGCTCGCGAAGGAGCTGGAGAAGATGGGCGCTCACACGCTTTGCATAAAAGATATGGCTGGGCTGTGTCGTCCGTATGCCGCGCAGAAGCTCGTGAAAACATTGCGTGCGGAAGTGGGATTGCCAATCCATTTTCACACGCACGACACCAGCGGCGTGAATGCCGCTTCCGTGCTCAAGGCGTCAGAGGCGGGAGTGGATATTACCGACCTCGCGATTGCATCGCTCTCCGGATCCACCAGCCAGCCCAACCTCAACAGCGTGGTGGCAGCGCTGGATCACACGCCGCGCGAGACGGGTTTGAGCCTCGGCACGTTGAATGAGTTTTCTGATTACTGGGAGCAAGTGCGCAAAGTGTACGCGCCGTTTGACACCGGCCCGCGCAGTGGTATTGGTGATATTTATGAGCACGAAATGCCTGGCGGCCAATACACGAATCTGCGCGAGCAGGCGGAAAGTATGGGCTTGGGCGCGCGTTGGAAGGAAGTGGCGCGCACGTACGCGGAGGTGAACGATCTTTTTGGCGACATCGTGAAGGTGACGCCGTCCAGCAAAGTGGTGGGCGATATGACGATGTTCCTGGTGACACGTGGCATCAAGCCGGCGGACGTGGTGAACCTCGAGCCGGGTGCCACGCCCTTTCCGCAATCGGTTATTGATATGATGAAAGGTCGTCTCGGTAAACCCATCGGCGGTTGGCCGCGCCAAGTACAGCAAGTGGTGCTCGGAAAACAAAAGCCGCTCAAGGGCCGCCCCGGTGCGGATCTCAAACCTCTGAATCTCGAGCGAACCCGCAAAAAACTGGAAGGCGAAATTCATCGCAAAGCCAGCGATGACGCGCTGTTGAGTTTTTTGATGTATCCGGAGGTGTTTCGGGACTACAACAAATTCCGCCGCGAATACGGTGACGTTTCTGTGTTGCCGAGTTCCACTTATTTTTATGGATTGCAACCGGGCGAAGAAATCGCGGTGGACATCGAAGAGGGCAAGACGCTTTACATCAAGCTCATCAACATCAGTGACGCCAACGAGGAAGGCATCCGCACGTTGACCTTTGAGCTGAATGGTTATCCGCGCGAAGTAGAAATCGCTGACACGTCGCTCAATGTCCTGGAGAAAGTTCAAGCAAAGGCCGATCCTGCCAACGAATTGCACGTGGGTGCGCCCATCCCGGGCATCATCACCGAGTTGGCCGTGGGCGTGGGCGCGAAAGTCTCGAAGGGCGACAAGTTGCTCACGATGGAGGCGATGAAAATGCAAACCACCGTGTACGCTGCGGCCGACGGGGTGGTGGACGCCATCCATATTGACATCGGCGAATCGGTGGAGGCAAAAGATCTCGTGATGGAATTACGCGAGGCGTGATTTTTGAAACGCCGGCGGGGTGTTATTCGATTTTGAATTCCAAATAACGCGGACGGGCGAAGGTAGGTTCGGTGGGTTTGTTCAGGTTTACTTCAAAGAGGCGTTCGAGATTATTGCCGGCAAGGTCTTCGAGTTCCCAATCTACTTTTAAGCGGTAGTCGCCGGTGGCCCAGGGTTGGGTTGGGGTGAAGCGCCATTGGGTTTCGTTGCGTGTGACTTCGGTTTTTCCGGCAAGGAGTTTGTCGCGCCCGTCCAGCACAGTGAGCATGGTGTGAAGTAGTGCCCAATCGAGCGGGTGCTGGAAGGTGACGATGAGCGCGGCGTGCGAGTTGCCTTGGGGTGGGGTGATTGTCCAGATATCGGGATTGGGCTGCGCGCGATTGGCTTCGGTGGTGGTAAAGGATTTTCGGAACGAATTTTTCAGGGGCACGCCCGCTTCGGAATTCCAGTTTTTGGAAATCTCCAGCGCGTAACGTTGGCGCGGATCCAGCACAGGGCCGAGGTCGAGGTTGA
>JAPKEI010000093.1 GCA_028872685.1 Verrucomicrobiota bacterium
CTCGTGGCAACCGTGGATAATACTGCCCGCGCCAAGAAAAAGCAGCGCCTTGAAAAACGCGTGCGTCAGCAAATGAAACATCCCAATTGCCACGCCGCCGACGCCGAGGCCCACCATCATTAGGCCGAGCTGGCTGACGGTGGAGTACGCAAGAATTCGTTTGATGTCGTATTGCCCCAACGCAATGAAGGCCGCTACGAGCGCGGTGAGAGCCCCCACCCAAGCCACCACCCACAGCGTGCCGCCATCGACGAACAGCGGCATCGCGCGTGCCACGAGGAACACGCCGGCCGCCACCATCGTGGCGGCGTGGATCAGCGCACTAACGGGCGTGGGACCTTCCATCGCATCCGGCAACCAAACGTGCAGCGGTAATTGACCAGACTTGCCTGCCGCGCCGCAGAACAAAAGCAAGCTCACCACTGCCGCGGTTTTGAAGCCGAACACCGTGCCGGCCATTTCAGTTTCTAATAGGCCCGCGCCACCATCGTAAAGCATCAGCGTGCCCGTGGTTTTGAAGGCGAGCAGAATGCCAATGAGAAATCCCATATCGCCAATGCGGGTGACGATGAATGCTTTTTTGCCAGCGGCGGCTGCTTCGGGTTTATGATTCCAAAAACTGATGAGCAAATACGAAGCCACGCCGACGATTTCCCAACACATAAACAACAGCAACAAACTGTTGGCCAATATTAGGCCCAGCATTCCGGCGGCGAAGAGTGAAAGGTAACAGAAGAATCGCGCCATACGCGGGTCGTCTTTCATGTAGCCGAAGGAGAAAATGAAAATGAGCAGGCCGACGAAGGTGACCATCGCGACCATCACGCCAGTGAGGGGATCGAGCACGAACCCGAAGTTGATGGCGGTGGTTCCGACGGTGAGCCATTCGATGTCGAAAGTGGTGTGCGCGCCTTCCGCCATCCCCCACGACTCGTTGCACGCCATCAGCGCGAGCACGCAGGAGCCGAGCATGGCCGCCACAGCGATACCCGCCGAACGGCGACCACACTGCATGCCGCTCGTGATGGCGGCAGCCACCAACGGCAACAACGGAATCAATGCCAGTGTTTCGGTACTCACTCTTCTTTCAAGGTATCCAGTTGTTCAAGGTCCACGGTTTTGAAATGGCGGTAAACCGCGATCACCAACGCGAGGCCGACGGCCACTTCGGCGGCGGCGACGGCGATGGTGAACAGGGTGAACAACGGCCCGTTTAGCACAGCGGGGTTGTCACTGAATCGCCAAAAGGCAATGAAATTCAAATTCGCGGCATTGAGCATGATTTCGATTGAGAAAAGCACCACCACCGCGTTGCGCCGTGTGAGCGCACCGAGCAGGCCGATACAAAACAAAACTGCGCCGAGGATGAGACAATTCTCAAGCGTCATCGGCATCCTCCTTCTTTTTTTCGCCGCCTTGCGAAGCGGCCACGGCGCCGATGAGCGCGGCGGTTAGCAGCAACGCCAAAACTTCGAGTGTAACAACGTACGGATTCATCATTTGCTGGCCAAGTGCTTTGACCGAAGGATTGTACGGTTCGGTGGTTTGTGGCAAATCCGCGCTTTGAATAGCGGGTAATAAAAGGAACACCAACACCGCCAGTGCGGCAACCCAGCCCCAAAAACTGCCGCGTGAAGTGATGTCGCGCGCGTCATCGCCCGTGACTCGTTCGGTGAGCATAATGGCGAACAACAGCAAAATGCCCACCGCGCCGATGTAAACAAGGATTTGCACAGCGGCGATAAATTCCGCCAGCAATAAAAGAAACAGCCCCGCCAGCGCTGCAAAGAAGATCATCAGCGCGAACACGCCATGGATGAGATTGCGTCGCCGCACCGCCACAAGCGCGCCGAGCACGGCGATGACCGCCAACACCCAAAATGTAATTTCCTGCGTCATTCAGCGTATAAATATTCGCGCGGTTTCGCCGTGGAACGACTGATCTTATCCAAGCCCTTCGCCATCACGTACATCCCCACCAAACTCACCGTCCATGTGACGACCTGGGCGGTTGTGCCAGGATATGCAACGGTCACATGATGCGACATACCGGCGAGGAGAATGTTGAAAATGGAAAGGGGTAGCAGGAATTTCCATGCGAAGGCCATGAGTTGATCGACACGCAAACGCGGGAGTGTGCCGCGAAGCCAAATCATCACGGCGATGAGCCCGAAGATTTTTGCGATAAACCACACCACGGAAAGCCACGGCGCGACGGCCAAAAAGGGGCCATCGCCGGCACCGAGGAACAAGGTGACGGCCAGTCCACTGATGGCGAACATGGCGATATATTCGCCGAGGAAAAAGAGCGCGAATTTGAAGCCGCTGTATTCAGTAAAATAGCCGGCAATGATTTCGCTTTCGGCTTCGGGGAGATCGAAAGGCGAGCGATTGGTCTCCGCCAGAGCAGCGACAAAGAAAACAATAAAGGCCGCCAACCCCCACGGGGTTAACACAAACCAGTTGAAACCGGTTTGCACGTCGGCGATTTCTTTGGCGTTGAGGCTGCCGGCCATCATCACCACCACGACGGCAGACAAAACCAGCGGGATTTCGTAGCTGACCATTTGCGCCACGGCGCGCATTCCGCCGAGCAGCGAGTACTTATTGCGCGAGGCCCAACCGGCCATAAAAATAGCGAGCGTGGCGAGGCCGGAGATGGCGAAGAAAAAGATGACCGCGCTATCAAGCAGAAATGCCTGCACTTGGCCGGACATAAATTTCCCCCACGGAAATTCCAGCGGCAGAAAGCAGAGAATGAGCATCGCAGGGATGAGCGCAAGGATGGGGGCGAGCAAGTGAAATAGCTTATCGGCGCCGCGCGGCACGATGTCTTCCTTGAAAATCATTTTGATGCCATCGGCCGCGGGTTGGCCGAGGCCGAAGAGGCCGATGCGTGTGCAGGGGATGCCGATTTTGTTGGGGCCGATGCGGTTCTGGATTCGCGCGAGGGCTTTGCGCTCCATCCAAGTAGTGAAGGCAAAGAGCGATGGAAAAATCACCAGCAACGGCACGGTGGCGAGGAGGATGTCTTTGATGAGCTCGAGACTCATTCGGTATCCTCCTTGCTTTCGTTCGCGGCTTCGGCGGCGGCGGCTTTGGCTTCAGCCGCGGCTTTGGCTTTTTCGGCGGCGGCTTTTTTCTTGGCTTCCTTGGCGGCTTTGTCCGCGGCCATTCGCTCATCGCGCGTGGCTGCTTCTTGCGGATGAATTTTGTGATAGTAATCGTTGCTCTTCAGTAAATCATCGCGGCGCACGAGCAACCCGCCGAAGCGATCGGGCGTGCTTAACTCAAATTGGCTGTTCATCACGATGGCGTCGAAGGGGCAAACCTCCACGCAAATCTGGCAGCTCATGCAGACGGACACATCAATGTCGAACTTGGCCGGGTAAAACTGCGGCTTGCCGTCGGCGTTCTCTTTTTTCTCCGTGCTCTTCTCGATGTAAATACATTGGGGCGGGCACTCGCGCTCACAGATTTGGCAGGCCACGCAGCGGATGGTGTCCATCGGCTCGCCGGTATCATGCAGCAGCATTGGAAAGTTGCGGCTGTAATGATTGACGGTGGTGGTGTCGCTCAGTTGCTCGCCTTCTTCCTTGGGATAATCGCCGATGCTTTGGGGTAATTCACTTTCCGGACGCCAAGAGTACTCATTGGTCGTAATGAAGCGTTCCTTGCTAAAATAGGAGCCCACAAAATTACGGAGGGTCACAGCCATGCCCTTAAAAATTCCGCCGCCGAGAATGCTCATCGATCCACCTCCCCGAGCACAATGTCGATGCTGCCAAGAATGATGCAAGCATCAGCAATTTTGCCGCCGAGACACATATCGCGCAACACGGTGAGATTGATGAGGGACGGCGGCCGCACGCGGTAGCGGTAGGGTTTGGTGGTGCCGTCGGCGATGAGATAAAAGCCAAGCTCGCCTTTCGGCCCCTCGATGCGGCCGTAAGCCTCGGCGGGTTTGGGCTTAAAAACCTTGGAGACTTTGCCGATGATGTCGCCCTCGGGAATGTCGGCGAGGGCTTGTTTCAAAATCGCGACGCTCTCGCGCATTTCGAGCATTCGAATCATAAACCGATCGTAGCAATCACCCGTGTCGCCGTCGGTGTACGGCACGCGAAATTTGAAGCGATCGTAAATGCCGTAGGCGTCCACTTTGCGAAGGTCATAATTCACGCCGCTGGCACGTAGCATCGGGCCGGTAATGCCGGCGTTGACGGCCAGCTCACGCGATAAATTCCCGACGCCCTGCGTGCGACTGAGGATGATTTCGTTTTCGCAAAGGAGCTGCTCGTACTCGTCGAGAAAGGCGGGAAAGCGATCGACCAATTCCCGCGTGCGATCGAGCCAACCCTCGGGCACATCGTTGCGGAGGCCGCCGAAGCGGAAGTAGTTGCACATCATCCGCGCGCCGCTGGCTTGCTCGAAGAGATCGAGAATTTTCTCGCGCTCGCGGAAGGCGTACATCAGCGGCGTGCCCAACGCGCCGAGGTCGTTAACGAAAAAGCCGACGAGCGTCACGTGATTCACCAAGCGCGTGAGCTCGGCCATGATGACACGCAGATATTCCGCGCGCTCGGGCACCTCGACCTCAATGAGCTTTTCCGCCGCCAACGCGTAGGCCCAGTTGTTGGTCATGCTATTAAAATAATCGAGCCGATCGGTGAAGGGCATGCTCGAAAGGTAGGTCATGTTTTCCGCGAGCTTTTCGTGATTGCGATGGAGGTAGCCGAACACCGGCCGCAGTTCCACCACCGTTTCGCCATCGAGCTTCACGTCCATCCGAAACACCCCGTGCGTGCTCGGATGATGCGGCCCCATCGAGATTTCCAGCAGACTGGTCTCAAGACCCTCCTGCTGCAGCAGCTCGTAATTGGGCGCGGCAGTGGTCAAACGATGACTTTCCCCCGTTGGTGTTTCTCCAATATTTCGGTGTGCGCCGTCGGCTCCCATTCGTAATCGAATGGCTCGATATAATCGCGCCGCATCGGATGGCCCTCGAACTCATCCCACATCAAAATCCGGCGTTGATCCGGGTGCCCCTTGAAATCCACGCCGAACAAATCGTACACCTCGCGTTCCTGCAAATCGCAACTGCGCCATACTGGCGTGAGCGATTTCACCGTCGCGCCTTCGCGACCGGTGCGTTGCTTGATGATCAGCGGGCCGGTTTTATTGGCCATCGAGTAAAGATGATAAACCACATCAATGCGCCCGGGCTCGGTGCGCGTCACGGTTTCTGTTTCGCCGGCATCGTTGGTGATTTTTTCTTTCACCTCGGCTTCGAGATAATCCACGCCGGTGACGTTGCTGCAATAATCCCAGCCACTGGCGAGCAGCCACTCGGCGATGGCAAGCGCATTTGCACCGGGCAATATCACCGCGCCGGCGGCTTCATCCCACAGCGCCTCGGGGAATTCGTTCAGCAAAGATTCGTGGAAAAGCTCGCTCATACGGAGGCTTCTTCTTTCGATTCACAGGGTTCATCGGGTTGGGCATTCGGATTTTCCGGCGGCGACCACACTTCGGGATTGAAGGGCGGCTCGAGATCCGTGCCCGTGAAGCGGGGCACCGGATATTGCCGGCGACCCTTAGTGAAGGCAGGGTCATCCTCGATTTTCATTCCACGGATTTTTTCCTGCAAATAATTGAGCGACTGCAAAACCGCTTCCGGTCGTGGCGGGCAGCCCGGCAAATAAACATCCACCGGAATGTAGCGGTCGATGCCCTTGAGCACATTGTAGCCTTGCTTGAATGGCCCGCCGGAAATGGCGCAAGCGCCCATTGCGATCACCCATTTGGGCTCGGGCATTTGATTGTAAATCCGCACCACTTGCGGCGCCATTTTTTTGGTGACCGTGCCGGAGACAATCATCAAATCCGCCTGGCGAGGCGTGGGGCGAAACACTTCCGATCCAAAACGCGAGATGTCAAAACGTGAAGTGGCCGAGGCGATCATCTCAATGGCGCAGCACGCCAGCCCAAACGTCAGCGGCCACACCGAGCCGCCGCGCGCCCAGTTGTATAGGAAATCCACCTTCGACACGATCACCCCCGCACGCTCCAGCTCCGAGCGCGTGGTGTCATCGAGATCCATTCCGGCATTGAGATTTTCGGTTGTCATTTTTTCACTTCCAAGTCAGCACACCTTTGATCCACAAATAAATCAAACCTTCCGCCAACAGCAAAATGAAAACCCCCATTGCGAGGAACGCCCCGAAGGACAGCCCCGTAAACGCCACCGCCCACGGATAAATGAACACTGCCTCAATATCAAAAATCACAAACGCCAGTGCGTACAAATAATACTGCACATTGAACTGCACCCACGGATCGCCTTTGGATTCCAGCCCACACTCGAAGGCGGATTGCTTGATGTCGTTCGGCTTGCGCGGTGCGAGAATGGCCGAGAGAATCAGCGGCCCGCAGGCGAAACCCACCGCCATCACCGCCATCACCGCCAACAGCAGATATTGGGCGTACGGCGTCGGCGCAGCCGCGTCGGCAAATAGTAGAATAGTTTGCACCTCTAATGTTCTGTCCACCCTCGGCAGACGCGCGGTTTGTAGCATGCCGCCTCCGAATGAAAAGCCCGTTTTGTTCACTACCCGCGCAAACTGCGCGAACCGCTTGAATGCACCGCTCCGCCCTGCTACCTTGCGCGCCATGCGAATCCTATCCGGCATCCAACCCTCAGGCGCGCTTCATGTCGGAAACTATTTCGGCATGATGCAGCCGGCTATAGAGTTGCAGGAGGAGGGTGAAGCCTATTACTTCATTGCCGACTACCACTCGATGACCTCGGTGTTTGACGCGGAGAAAAGGCGAAAGAACACACAGGATGTCGCGTTAGATTTTCTGGCGTGCGGGCTGGATCCGGCTAAATCCATCTTTTTCAAGCAAAGCGACGTGCCGGAAGTCACAGAGCTCACATGGCTGCTCACCACATTGACCCCCATGCCAATGCTGGAAAATTGTCATAGTTATAAGGATAAGCTGGCCAAGGGGCTTAAGCCTAACCACGGGCTCTTTGCTTATCCGGTACTCATGGCTTCAGACATCCTGATTTATGACTCGAACGTGGTGCCGGTGGGGCGGGACCAAAAGCAGCATGTGGAGGTGACTCGCGATATCGCTGGGAAGTTCAATACGACCTATGGTGAAACCTTTGTAATCCCTGAACCGCGCATCCGAGATGCGGTAGCCGCGGTGCCCGGCACTGACGGGCAGAAGATGAGTAAGAGCTACGATAACACGATCGAGATTTTTGGTGAGGAAAAGCCGCTTCGTAAAAAAATCATGCGACTGGTAATGGATAGTCGCCCGCCGGAGGACCCTAAGCCAGATGCAGACCAAAATATTGCCATTCAATTGCTCAAACTCTTTGCGACGGAAGAAGTAGCCAGTGAGACAGAAAATAAATTGCGTGAAGGCGGTTTGGGTTATGGGGATCTCAAGAAAACGCTTTTTGAACATTACTGGGAATATTTTACTGAAGCGCGGGCCAAGCGTGCTGAACTGGAGAACAATCTCGATTATGTGAATCAGGTTTTAAAGGGGAGTGCAGAGAAAGCACGGGCACTGGCTTCAACAGTGGTAGACCGGGCCAAGAAAAACTGTGGTTTGAGTTGAAACTGCCGAGATTCAGTGAAAAATTCGCTCGATGGTTTTGAGGTCTTTCTCATTCATTCCGCCTTCATGATTTACGTGAAGTGTTTGGCAAATTTTTTCTTTTTCACAAAATCCAACATTCTCCTTGTTATCATCCACAAAAACTACCCGGTCAAAACTGTACTGGTGTAATCGGATTTGCTCGCGAATCACTTCGCCTTTGATACCTTCCCTTTCAAGCATCAATTTACTGTCATTGCCAAAGATTAAATCCTCACCAAAAAAATCCGCCAACCCGACGCGCTCGAGGGATTCCCTGATCACCGCATTCCATCCAAACGAAATGATTGAGATCTTGACCCCTCGAACCTTAAGGCGGTCAAAGTGCCATTCCAACTGGGCTATCCTCTTGTTATCGCCGAAGGCATCCACGAAAAATTGATCATCATACCCGGTCATATCCATTGCTCCATGAGTTGCCCTGAAGACATCAGTCACAGCAATTGTGTCATCGAAATCGTAAAAAACCATTCCCGTTATTTTCATTCGGCCAAACCCTTTCGCCAGTTCACCACTTCCTTCAGAATATCCGCGCGCCCGCATTTTGGACGCAGCACAGCGCGGGCACGGTATTTATACACTTGGTTCACTTCGTACTTGGGTACGATGAATTGCCAGTCCCACGCGGGGTTGGTGGTTTGGAAATCTTTATTCAAGCCGCCACCGCTGGGTGAGTGGGTGAGCCTGATGCCATCGGCCTTTTCAAACATCAGGATATAAACCAAATCCTCAAAGTTGCCGTAATAAAAGGGGCGTGAATAGCGCATGCGCGAGTAATTCTTAAAGAGCGCATCACGGCTGCCTTCCTGCCAAGTCAGTTTAAATTCATCGCCTTGGGCCAGCACCGTGCTTTCATCATCATGGGCCTGGGTGCAGAGCTGCATCCACATGTCCTCCTTGGTCCGCCAGCCGCCCTTGAAGTAAATGCTCTTATCAGCCGGCCCATTAATGTAGCTGGCCCAGAAGAGGCCAAACCAGCCCCGCTCATGCACGTGCTGGCGCGGGATACATCGAAATTCCATATCGATATAGTGCGGAGCGCGCAAAGTGAAGGTGGTCCAACTCTCCATATGGAAATTGGGCGTGGGCGGCTGGTGCAACTCGGCCGTGGTGGCATTCACCTTGCGGAAAGTCATGGGAGCAGTGCGTGGCTCAAAAAAAACACTACGTTCGCCAAACTCTGTCTCCCCATTAAAGACATGCTCGAGGTTCAGCCCCGCAATTCCCGGCACAAAAATGCTCCGGGTGCTCTTTTTATGGCGGAGGCTCCAGAGGCCGTTGTAACCGGCACGGTGGTTTTCATGAGCAGCATTGTCCCCAATGACCGCCGTGAGGTCGCCCACTGTAAATATGTCGTGTGCCATGAGTCCATTCTGCCAGCCGCGCCAGCCGATGCCAGTGAAAAAGGTTGCGCATTCGGAATGAATGGGTAGGCTCCTCCGCAAGTCCAACGAGACAATCCCGCTGCCTTTGGCGTCCGGGAATCCACTGAAAACCAATAAAATA
>JAPKEI010000094.1 GCA_028872685.1 Verrucomicrobiota bacterium
ACGGCGATGCCGTCGTTAATCAAACTCTCGCCTTCAATAATAATTCCCAACCGTTTGGACACGGTAAATTCCTTGAAGATCGCAACCACCGAAATGGGATCCGTGGCCGCCAACATCGCCGCCGCCAGCAGCACCAACTGCCAGCTAAACCCCAGCGAGAACAATTCACCCACGCCCATAAATAGCAAGGTGGTGAGCAGCATCCCCACGATCACGCCCGGAATGGCGAGGAATAAAATTGCGCGTTTATTATTAAGGAATGATTTCAGGTCCACGTGAAACGCCGCTTCAAAAAGTAAAATCGGCAAAAATAATTGCAGCAACAATTCCGGTGTAAGTTTGAAGTTAAGCCCCAACGTCTCTGCCGCCGACAACGCACTTACGATCAAGCCCGCCACCACCAACACCACCGTGTAAGGCAACCGCAACCGCTTCGCCAACAACGCCATGCCGCAGGCCACAATTAATATAGCAACAAATGAAACAGCCATTGGTTTTTAAATCCTAAATGCTAAATCCAAATTTCTGAAATCACATATCATAAAGCCCACCATCCCGCGTGTAGCCTCCGCCACCCATTCCGCCCGCGCCGGCACCTTCCTCCGGCCCCATAAATTCATCAAAAACCTCGCCCATGTCGGCCTCAATTTTTTCAGGATCCTCGCCAGCTTCCAAGCGCTTGATAGCGTCATTCATTTCCTTAGGCATCGCATCGGCCGGCATCAGATCCTGCATCTTGCGCATCATATGCGCCATATGTTTGGGATTGTTCTCATCGAGATGCCCCATATCGCGCTCCATCTCGCGCATGGCGTTTTGCACGCGCGGATCGTCCATATCCGGCACCCCATCGGGCGTGCCCTCGCCAGCCAAAGCGGCAGCAGGTTCGGCGGCGCCTTTGAGCGCGGCGAATGGGCTGACCTCTTTCACCATCTTTTTGCCACCGCATTGGGGGCACTTGGGCCGGCGCGTGGGCTGGAGGCGGCGAGAGAGGAATTGGAAAATCCTCCGACACTCGGGACAAGCATATTCAAAAATCGGCATCGCGACGCCCTTTATTTCCACTAACTCGACCGGCACGTCAAGTGGGTTGGATTGACAACCGACCCCTTTGCTATTAAATTGCGGCATGATACGAGGCGGCGTGCTGACGCTCATCATCGCGATTGTAGCCCTGTTTGGTGCGGGTTGCTCGGGCGACAAAGACAAGGTAGAATACTTTTCCACCGACCAATTGTTGATGAGCGAGGGCAAGTTTTATGCCCTCGGGGAATCGGAACCCTACACCGGCATGGTGGTAGATTGGCACGACAACGGCCAGAAACAATATGAGGCGCAGATGGTGGATGGCGTGGCCGAGGGTAAGTCGGTAGAGTGGTATGAAAATGGACAAAAAATGACCGAGGTGACGCTGAAGGACGGTCAACCCGTGGGCACCCTAACCGGCTGGCATTCCAACGGTGCCAAGCAGTTTGAAATGCCGCTGCACGCAGGCCAACCGCACGGGTTGCTAACCGAGTACGACACCGGTAACCGACGACTCAACACCACCCGATACGTTGGCGGTCTGCGCGAAGGCGAGGCCACCGGCTACAATGAGGAAGGTCAAAAAACTTGGGAATGCAACTACCGCGATAACATTTTGGAAGGTGATTTCGTTGAGTACCATCCCAATGGCCGCCACAGCAGCCGCACCCCATACCAACACGGCAAACCAAACGGAATGGCAGAAGGCTGGTTTTTGGATGGGAAAAAATCATGGACCGCCGAGTGGAAAGGTCAAAAGCCGATCGGGGTGCATCAAAGCTGGCACCCCAACGGCAAGCTCCAGCGCAAGCAGATTTTCAACAACGGCTTGCTGTCGCTCTACACCGAATGGCACGCGAACGGCCAAAAGACGGTGGAGGCAAATTATCGCGGAACCGCATTGGTGACCCAAAAACGGTGGGATGCCGACGGCAAGCTGTTGCTGTCAGAAGGCGGTGCGGCCGCTCCATCACCCAATCTGCCGCCCGCGCGCAAGCCGGATCCGCCCAAACCTAATCCCTTTTCCGCAGGCCGCCGCACTCCGTGGGTCTCCGGCCAAATCAATCGTGTTTATAAAGACAAGGCCGCCGATGTGGTTCAATCTGCCTTTGGCACACCCGACGAGAAACAGGGCAACGTGTGGGTGTATAAAAATCTTACCATTATCAATGTCGCCACCCGCCAGCGCTTCACCACCGCGCACTTCTACATCAGCAAAGGCAAGGTGATTTTGGTGGAGGAAAAATAGCTACTTCCGCTGGTGCTGCAGAAACCACTTGTAGAGTTCCGGGTTTGCGTAGGTTTTCGTCCACGAATCATGCTGCGCCTCCGGATACACCGTGAGCTTCGGCCCGGGATGGCCGAATTTTTTTATGGACGTCACCATCCGCTCACTTTCAGCCAGCGGCACCACCGTGTCTTTCGCTCCGTGAAACGCCCATATCCCCAAGGTACTCAGTGCTTTGCCCTTCGCCCCACCAGCATTGTACGCCTTGATAAAATCACCGCCTCCGCAGATCGGGGCAATCGCCGCAAAACGATCGCAATGCGTGAGCCCGAGGCTCCACGTCCCGTAGCCGCCCATGCTCAATCCGGTAAGGTACAGGCGCGTTTCATCCGCATTATAACGTTTCACCACATCATTAAGCAGCGTAATGAGCAGTTCATCATTCCATATCGTTTCGCGCGGGCATTGGGGGGAAACAATGATGAACTCCATCGCTTTACCCTGCTCAACCAACTTGGGAGGGCCATGCACCTTCACGCGGTCGAGATTGTCGCCCCGCTCACCCGCGCCGTGCAGGAACATAATAAGTGGCCATTTTTTCTTCGACTTGGTCGTGTGGCCCTCGGGCAGATACAATAAAAATTTTACATCCAATTCACGCTTGGATTTTACGACAAGTTTGTTTTGGGTTTGCACGGCTGCAGGGACTGATCCGGCAAAGGCGATCACCACGACCGTCAAAGTGAGGATTGGGAAAATACGTTTCATGCCGCACCCAGCTTTTGCCGGGAACGGCGGGGCGTCAAGTTTTCCGTGGCTCTTTTTGTGGATTAGCGCATAGCGCGGCGGAACATATAGCCGCCCGTGCCCGCCTGAACCATGTCCCAGCCATCACGGCCAAGGTCGTTCATTAGCTTGGCCTGCAGCAGTCGTGGTCCGCTGGCGTCGTTTGGATCGATGGGCTCAAACTTCACCCAACGTTGCTCCACGTACAGGTACTCCCAGCGTGGGTTCTTAGGCGCCTGCGCCTGCCCCATCACCACTAACACAGCGGCCGCCATCGCCGCTCCAATCAAATATGGCCGAATGTTTTTCATCACCTCCGGATGATAACGTAGAAGCACCAGAACACCAAGTTAGTAAAATGGAATTATCGGACCCTTGGGATTCTGGCGATTAGATGTTACGCCAATTTCAACTTGGGTAAATCCTGCGAATCGATGAGGCCGACGGGTTTGCGTTGGGCGTCGACGACGATGAGATCATCGATTTTGCGGGTGTTGAAAATTTTGAGGGCTTCGACTGCGAGGGCATTTTCGCGGAGGGTGGTGGGTTTGGCGGTCATCACTTTGGCGAGGGGCAGCTGGAGCACGGCGTCGCCGGCCTTGGTCATGTGACGGCGCAGATCGCCATCGGTGAACACGCCGACGAGTTTCCCAGTGCTGCCCAGCACGCACACACTGCCACATTTGGCGCGTGTCATCACCAGCAAGGCTTCGCGGACGGAGGCGGTGCGTGGCGCGGTGGCAAGGCGTTTGCCGGTGCGCATGATGTCGCGCGCGTGCAGCAACAATGCTCGGCCGATGGCGCCGGAGGGATGGTACTTGGCGAAATCTTTTTTCTTAAACCCACGCGCCTGCAACAGCGCCATTGCCAACGCATCGCCCAGTGCGAGCATCGCGGTGGTACTGGCGGTAGGGGCGAGGTTGAACGGGCACGCTTCTTTGGGCACGCGGGCGTTGAGCACCACATCGCTGAGCTTGGCGAGCGATGACTTGGGTGCGCCGGTGAGCGCGATAATTTGCACGGGGAAGCGCTTGACCGCACCGATGAGATTGATGAGCTCTTCGGACTCACCGGAATAGCTGAGTGCCAGCACCACATCGCCGTCATCCAGCAAACCGATGTCGCCGTGCAAGGCATTGGCGGGATCGAGCAACACGCTGGTGGCACCAGTGCTGTTAAAAGTGGCGGCCATTTTCTGGCCGATATTGCCGCTCTTGCCGATTCCCACGACGACGAGCTTGTTCCGGCGCGAAAGCGCCTCAGCCAACGTCTCCACCGCGAGCGTGAACTGCGCATCGAGCTGCGCCCGCACGGCCTTGAGTCCAGCCAACTCGATATCGATCACTTGTTTCGCGAGCGCAAGTGGGGTTTTGGATTTCATGGTCGGGATGCTCAGCCGGAGTTGGGATACGAGCCGAGAATTTTTACGAAGCTGCAGGTTTCGCTAAGCTTGGCGATGGCTTTGGCTACTTTGGGGTCTTCGAAATGGCCGTCGACATCGACGAAAAAAATGTATTCCCACGCCTTGCGTTTGCTGGGGCGTGATTCGATTTTGGTCATATTCAGGCGGTGCGTGCGGAAGGGCTGCAGCGCGTTGTGGAGCGCGCCGACCTTGTCGTTTATGCTGAACATCAGGCTGGTGCGGTCATTGGCCGAGGGGGCGGCGCATCCGCCGCCGAGCACAAGGAAGCGCGTGGCGTTGCCGCTGTGATCCTGCACGCCGGCTTCGATGATGTTGAGTTTGTATTTCTCGGCGGCCAGCGAGCTGGAAATGGCGGCGGCCGTTTTGCTCTTGGCGGCGAGCGCGGCGGCGGCGGTGGTGGAGCTGCTGCCAATGAACTCCACGCGCGGCATGGTTTCGCGCACCCAATTGCGGCACTGCGCGTAGGCTTGCGGATGGGAGTAAAGTTTTTTGATATCCTTCAACGCGCCTTTGCCAATGAGGCAATGCTCGATGGGCATAATGATTTGCGCGACGATTTTCAACGGGCTATCGACGAACATATCGAGCGTGTGGGTGACGACGCCTTCGGTTGTATTCTCAACGGGCACGACGCCGTACTCGGCGCGGTTTTTTTCCACCTCGGCAAAAACTTCGGCGATGGTTTTCTGCGGGGAATAGCCGAGGCTGGTGCCGAAGCGGCGCACGGCGGCTTGGTGCGTGTACGTGGCTTCGGGGCCGAGGAAAGCGATCTTGAAAGTTTTTTGCAGCGCAATAGAGCTACTCATCACTTCGCGATAAATATGGCCTAGCGATTCATCTGAGATAGGACCGTCGTTGAGCTTGCGGATGCGGCGCAGGAGGGCTTGCTCGCGGTCGGGTTGGTAAGTGGATTTGCTGCCGGCGAGTTTGGCTTTGCCGATGCCGATCACGTGCTTGGTGCGACGGTTGAGCAGCTTCACGATTTGGGCGTCGAGCTTGTCAATCGCCGCGCGATGTTTTTGGATGCTCATCGTTATTTGGATGCCTCTTCCACAACTTCATCTTCATCATCATCGCCGTCATCCTCGAATTCGTCTTCGTCGTATTCCTCTTCAGCCTCGGCGGCTTCGGTGGCGAGTTCGCCGGCATCGCTGTCTTTGGCGGTGGTGACTTCTTCGAGACTCATTTGCTCCGGAGCATCATCGTCGTCACCGGTCGTTACCGGCGCTTCCGGTTTAGTGATGGGCACCTGACGCAGTTCTTCAGCATCAGGCAATTCCTCAAGGCTGCGCAGACCGAAGTATTCGAGGAACAACTGTGTGGTGCCGTAGGTTTGCGGGCGCCCGGGCGCATCGGCGCGGCCGGTCACTTCCACAAGCTCCCGATCGGTGAGAGTTCCGATGACGCCATCGACGGACACGCCGCGAATCTCTTCCATCTGCGCGCGCGTGAGCGGCTGGCGATAAGCGATGATCGCCAGCGTTTCCAGCGCCGGCTTGGAGAGACGCGTGGGGCGATTCTTCACGCCGACCAGCGCGCGCACCCACGGCGCGTGAGCGGGTTGGGTGACGAACTGCCACGCGCCGGCCACGCACACGAGGCGATAGCTGCGGCCGAGGCCTTCGACTTCGCCGACCAGAATTTCCAGCGCGGCGGTGATGCCTTTGGTTTTCGCGCCGGCGTGTTCCTTGCCATCGGCTTCCTCGCCGGCTTGGCGCAGGATGTCCTGCAGCTCCTTGGCGCTGAGCGGTTTTTGCGAGGAAAATAAAATTGCCTCAAGTGTGTCCTTAAGTTCCATCGTTATTCAGAAATGGTTTCGGAGGTGTCCGCCAAAGGCACGGCGGCCTCCAATCCGTCATCCCCCTCGCCTTCGGTAATCATAATTTCGCCGAAGGCATCGCCTTGTGTGATTTTTATTTGCCGCAATCGAATCAATTCCAACATCGCTAAAAATGTGGCCACCACTTCGCCCCGACTGGCGGCCTCGGCGAATAGCTCGGCGAAGTTAAACGATTGCCCCGCAAGAATGCGCTCGCGGATGCCGGTGATTTTTTCCGCCACGGTAAATTGTTCGTCGTAAATTTCGCCGCCATCGGCATTGCGTTCCTCCACGCGTTTGATGACATCGTTCACCGCGTTGATGAGGTCGAAGATGCTCACCTCCACGCGCGGGCCGCGATCCTCGGGCATCTCGAACGATTGCTTCGCGGGCAGGCGCGGGTAGACGTCCTCCTGCCGATGCTCGAGCGTTTCGAGCTTGTCGGCGGCGTCCTTAAATTTTTTGTACTCGACCAGTTTGCGGATGAGTTCCCAGCGCGGATCCTCGCCTTCATCGTCATCCTCCGCCTGCACTTGTTGATCCACCGGCAGCAGTTCCTTGCTTTTGATGTAAACCAGCGTGCTGGCCATCACGAGAAATTCGCCGGCAATCTCGATGTCAAACTCGCGCATCAAGTCCACGTACTCGATGAACTCGCGCGCGATCTTCGTGAGGTTTACCTCATAGATGTCCACCTCCTCCTTCTTTACCAAATAAAGAAGGAGATCCATCGGCCCCTCGAACACCTCGAATTTGACTTTATAGTCCGCCATAAAAAGCGGCGCACACCATAAACCCAGCCCGCCGCGATGGCAAACCGAAGGTGTTCACAGTGGACGCCGGCGGCCGCGCGCGCCAAACTCATCCGTGCACGTGATCACCGATGAACGCTGCCTCGGCTACTCGCAGCCAGGCCATCCCGAGCGGCCGCAGCGCGTGGCTGGCACGCTGGCGCTCCTGCGCGAGCAGCGCGAAATCGAAATCATCTGGGAAGAACCGCTCGCGGTGACCGATGAAGCCATCGCCCGCGCGCACGAGCAGGCGCACCTACAACGCATCGCCAACCCCGACGGGCCCTTGGACGGCGACACGCCCGACTACCCGGAAATCGACGCTCACGCACGGCGCTCCATCGGCGGCGGACTGCGCGCGCTGGAACTCGCCCGCGAAGGCAAACCCAACTTCTCCCTTCTCCGCCCGCCCGGCCATCACGCTACGCGGGATCAGGCGATGGGCTTTTGTTATTTTAACAGCATCGCTATTACCGCGCTGGCCGCGCGCGCCGCCGGTGTGGAGAAAGTAGCCGTGTTCGATTTCGACGTGCACCACGGCAACGGCACTGAGGACATCCTGCGCACCGTGGAGGGCACCGCATTTTTTTCCATCCACCAACACCCCGCCTACCCCGGCACTGGCCAGAAGAGTTTTGATAATTGCCACAACTACACCGTCCCGCCCGACACCCCCAATGATGGCTGGCGCAAAACCGCCAGCACGGCACTGGCCGACCTTAAAAAATTCAATCCCGACCTCCTTTGCGTTTCCGCCGGTTTCGATGCCTACAAGCGCGACCCGCTTTGCCAGCAACAACTCGAGGTGGAAGACTTCACTTGGATCGCCCGGCAACTGCGCCAGCTTAACAAACCTCAAGCCAACCTCCTCGAAGGCGGCTACAGCAGTGACTTGCCCAAACTCATCCTCGCTTACCTGAAAGGACTCGCCTGAGCACTCTATGCGTTGGGCGAAAGCGGATATTCGCCGCCGCCGCCCCCTCCGCCTTAAATAAGGCGACGATGACGACGACGACGCCCACCGCCGAAGCGGTGGATTGAAAAGAGCACTACTTCCCGCTAGCCAACCGCAGGCGTTTAAAAAACTCGGTGTTGAAAGTGTTGCCGGGTTGATCCCCAAGCCGGGTAATGACCAGTTGGTGAGTGGGTAAGACATACAACCGCCGGCCAAGTTTGCCCTGGGCGGCGTACATGTCTTTTGGGGCAGAAGGTGTCAGGCGGCCTTGTCTCTTTTGGCCGTTTCCCCGGGCGACGAATGGGCCGCCATTGAGCCACCAGAGATAACCGTAGGAAGGGTTGAGTTTTTGGGAAGGCGAGATGGCGGCCTTGAGGTAGGCTTTGTCTTCGATCACGTTATTCTTTTCCCAGTTGCCATTGGCCAACATGAGGATGCCAAAACGCGCCAGGTCGCGCGCAGTGGTGGCAAGGCCATATTTGTTGGCCACAATTCCACCGCGCTCAGACCACGGTCGCTTGGCCCAGCGCGAATCCTTCATGCCAAGGGGGCCGGTGAGCCATTTTTTTGTCAGGATATTGGCCTCCATCTTGGCGGCCTTGGAAACGCAGGTGAGGGATCTTGAATAGGCGGTGGTATTGTAGAACCACTTGGTGCCGGCAGGCGCCTCATATTGCAGGCGGGTGTCCAGACCGCTATTCATGCTGATGAGATGAGTGATGGTGATCTTGGCCTCGGCAGTGGCGGGTGCCTTGGACCAGCCTTTGCCGAGGTGCTTGTGCACGGGGTCAGTAATCTTAAGTAAACCCTTGTGCTGGGCGATCCCCACCAGCATGGCCGTGACGCTCTTTTGGGCGGAGGCCACATCCTCGATTGCGCGGCCCTTGGCGTCCTTGCCTAGGCGCATATGGAAATAGGGATTAGGTTTTCCGGCAGCGGTTTTTTCCTTGGGATCCAGAGGCCAATATTGTTCGGCGAGAATGCGGCCGCGGTAAAGGATCACTACGCCTGATGATTTATTTTTGCCGGCATAATCCATGAGCTCCTTGAGCTTGGCAGGGTTCCAGCCGATCTTGGCTGGATCAATCTTCTCCCACTGCCCCTTGGCCGGTGGGAAATAAAGGGGAGCGTCCTTCTTGGCGGC
>JAPKEI010000434.1 GCA_028872685.1 Verrucomicrobiota bacterium
GAGGGCGTTCTGCAGGTGCTGCGGCGAAGGCCCGCGGAGCTCCACTTTTCAGGAACGGCAGGGCCAGAGACAAACCGGCACCCTGAAGGAAGCTGCGGCGGTCGATGGGGCGAGGTTCTCTTGTGCTCATACTTTTATAAGTTTACTAAATATCGTGCTCAGAGGCGATGAGGGTACAGATTTGATTAATTCAAAAAATGTAATTCAAAGAGCTTAATCGACTTTCCATGGCCACGGTTTCACTCGAGCCCGCACAGCCCACTTTTCCCATTTGGCAGCCAGTTCCTTTATCTTGTCAGGATATTTTTTTGCCAAATCATTTTGTTCGGAGCGATCATTCTCCATGTCGTAGAGTTGCCAGGGATGCAGCTTGGCATTCCGGCCGGAATCGCCGTAGCGAACCAGCTTCCACTGACCGTCACGGATCGCGCCATTAAGATGATGATCAAAATAAAGCGCATCTGTACGCCCAAGTTTCTTCCCATTGAAAGCCGGCTTCAGGCTCACGCCTTCCAGCGGTTGGATTTTGTTTCCTGCAAATTCCTTCGGATGCTTAATACCCGCAACATCCACGCAGGTGGCCATGAGATCGATGAGGTGTCCGGGCTGGCTCTCGAGATTGCCGTTGTGCTTGGCGTTGATGCCCTTGGGCCAATAAGCAATTAACGGTGAGGATATTCCTCCCTCATGGGCGAAGTGCTTGTACTCGCGAAAAGGGGTGTTGGATACATTCGCCCAACCGCGCCCTACTCCGGTGAAGGTATCCTCTGGGCCCGCCATGGCATCGGGGCCGCTTTTCACCGGACGACCATCTCGTGTCTGCATGGGCGGCCATATTTTGGTTTGGAATCCATCGCGCCCTAATGGCTTGTAATCAGTGCGATACTCTTTCCTCGGCTTGTAACGGCCGTAGCCCTCGGCGCAGCCTCCGTTATCCTGCAGATAAAAAATAAGAGTATTGTCCAGTGTGCCTTGCCGCTCAAACTCCGACACAATGCGACCGATGCCCTGATCCATGTTGTCGATCATCGCCGCATACACTTCCATGTTACGAATATCCCACTCCTTGTTAGGTGCCTTCTCCCAGTCATCAGAGCGTGCGGAAATTTTCATGTCTTTATCAATCAACCCCAGTTTCTTGAGCCGCTCAAAACGCGCAGCACGCACCTTGGCAAAGCCGCCGTCATACACGCCCTTGTATTTCGCAATATCCTTGGGCAACGCATGCATCGGCCAGTGCGCGGTGGTGTAGGCCACGTAGAGAAACACCGGCTTGTCTGGTGAATCCTTGGCGTGTTCTTTCAGAAATGTTACCGCGTTGTCACTGATGGCATCGGTGTAGTAATACGTCTTTGGCTGATACTTCGCATCGTTCATCGGCGTGATGAAGGTATTTGCGCGACACAAAGTAGCTGGATCAAAAAAACTGCCCGCACCAGTAATGGTCCCGTAAAACTTTTCAAAACCGCGTTGTAAGGGCCAGTTATCCTTGGGGCCCTGAGGACGTGTGTGTTTGGTAACGTGCCATTTGCCGCTCATATAGCGGCGGTAACCGCCCGTGCTCAAAGCCTCGGCAATGCTCACCACGTCACGGCCCAGCTCACCACGGTAACCGGGCAGCTTGTTGTCGCCCGTCATCAATCCGATGCCAGCCTGATGCTGGTACATACCTGAAAGTAGGGAGGCTCGCGTGGGGCAACAGCGCGAGGTGTTGTAAAACTGCGTGAAGCGCAATCCGTTTGCCGCCAGCTTATCAAGCGTGGGGGTCTTGATCTCACTGCCGTAACAGCCAATATCCGAGAACCCCATGTCATCGGCCATAATAATGACAATATTAGGCTGCTTGGCCGCATGGGTTTGCGTGCCTATTAGAAGACAAAGCACCGCGAAAAAAAGAGAAACGTGTCGCATGGCGGAAGCTTCCCGCTATGGCTCCGATTGGTCAATCTCAATGCGGCAAAA
>JAPKEI010000095.1 GCA_028872685.1 Verrucomicrobiota bacterium
AGAATTAGAATTGACTCATTTCATTCCCATGAGCTCGATTCGCTGACCACCACCAAAACATGAAAAGCGTGAAAGAAAGACCCTCCATATACATCAAAGTAAAGTTGACTCGGAAGGGGTTAGGCATTCACAATTTCGCCCGATGAATCGCGCATTACCGGTAATCCTCGTTATTTTGCCAATGGCAGTTTTGCTGGCGGCTGCCGAGGAACCCACCGCAGATGGGCTGAATTTCTTTGAGACCAAGATTCGCCCTGTTCTGGTGGAACGCTGCTACAAGTGTCATTCTGCCGAGGCGCTCAGGCAGAATAAACTGAAGGGCGGACTGCAGCTTGATACGCGTGAGGCGGTGCTCAAGGGAGGCGAGACCGGACCGGGGATCGTGCCGGGCGACGTGAAGGCGAGCCTGCTACTTCAGGCGATCCGCCACGAGAAGTCGCTCGAGATGCCGCCCAAGAGCAAGCTATCAAAGGAGGTTATTGCCGATTTTGAAAAGTGGGTGGAGATTGGAGCGCCTGACCCCCGCGATGGCAAGGCGGCAGAGGTGGCGAAGGAAGAGATCGATATTGAAACCGGGCGGAAGTTTTGGTCGTTTCAACCACTTCGCAAGGTTGCACCTCCACAGATAAAGGACACCAGCTGGGGCCGCACGGATATCGATCGATTCATCTTGGCACCGCTCGAGGCGAAGGGGCTAAAGCCCAACGGTGAGGCAAATCGCCGCGCCCTCATCCGCCGGGCCTATTTTGATTTGTGGGGATTGCCGCCCGAACCGGCCGAGGTGGAAGCATTCGCCAACGATACCTCTGCGGACGCCTACGAGCGACTGATCGACAGGCTGATCGCCGGGCAGCACTACGGCGAACGCTGGGCCCGACACTGGCTCGACTTGGCGAGGTTCGCAGAGAGCAACGGATTTGCCTTTGATAAGGATAGGCCCGCGGCTTTCCACTACCGCGATTTCGTCATCAAGGCCCTCAACGAGGATATGCCCTACGACCGGTTCGTGCGGCTACAAATTGCCGGAGATCAGCTCGGGTCGGATGACTATACAAGTCAGGCCGCGACCGGCTTTCTCGCCGCCGGGCCATTTACGTCCCAGCAGACGCAGAAAGAGCGGGAGCGAAGCCGCTACGAACAGTTGGATGATGTCGTCGGCACGATCGGAACGTCGATGTTGGGGTTAACTATCGGATGCGCTCGCTGCCACGACCATAAATACGATCCTCTGCCGACCCGTGATTACTATCGGCTAACAGCGGCATTTGCCGAAACCGGCTTCCAAGATTTCGATTACGATCCCGATCCCGCCGCGACGAAGGTCGCCAAGGATAAGTTCGACAAAGCGCACAAGACGTTTGTAGATGCCCGGGTAAAGTTCGAAAAGGAACATTTACCGAAACGGCTGGATGATTGGTTAAATGCGAAATCGAAGCCACCGCCGCTCGAGAAACTAGGCGTCTGGCAGGTGATCGGACCTTTCAAAGCCGCTGATTTCAAAGTGGCGTACAATGAGTCGTTCGCACCGGAGAAAGAAGTGGATCTCGAAAAGACCTACGAAGACCTGAAGTGGACGCCCCAGCCCGATTGGAAAGACGGTCAAATCCACAATACGCTGACCGGAAACAATAGCGCCAACTACCTCTTTCGCACGATCGAGGTGGCCAAGAAGGCGCCGTTGGGGATCTCGTTGGGGCGCGATGATGCGATCAAGGTGTTTCTCAATGGGAAGCAGGTGTTGGCCAAAGAGGTGACCGGTGGCGTGGCGGCTGATCAGGACAAGGTCACGCTCAAACTGAATGCGGGCACTAACCAACTGCTGGTGAAGATCATCAATGCCTCCGGGCCATCAGGTTTCTACTTTAGCACACGGCCGAACATTCCTAAGAACATTCAGGATATCTTAAATCTGGCCGCCGACAAGCGGAACGACGGACAAAAGCAGGCGTTGCTGAAATGGTATTCGCCGCTTGACCCGGATTGGGCCAGCCTCAGTCAGGCTGAACAGGAGCACCTCAAAGAACAGCCCAAGCCAAAAACCACTAAGATATTCGCCGCTCGGAAGAACGGCGCGACTTACAATTTTGGCGCCGACACGCGCAAGGTGTACTTCCTCGCCCGCGGCAATTCGAATGCGAAGCAGGGGTTAGCATCCCCCGGTTTCCTCAGGGTGCTGACCTCGGTCAACACGCCGGAGGAACGGTGGCTTGTATCCACGGAGGCCGCCAACGCGAAGCCCGGCCCCCGCCCCCCGCGCGCGGCTGTGGCAGACTGGCTGACAGATCACCAAAAGGGTGCCGGCCATCTGCTCGCTCGGGTAATCGTGAACCGCCTTTGGCAGCACCACATGGGGCGCGGCATCGTGACGACCCCCAGCGATTTCGGCAAACAAGGGGTCGCTCCTTCGCACCCCCAGCTCTTAGATTTTCTTGCCTCGGAGTTGATACGTGGTGGTTGGAAACTCAAACCGATCCACAAGTTGATCATGTTGAGTGCAGTGTACCGGCAGTCGGGCGAAAGCAACCCGGCAGCAGCAAAGGCGGATCCTGACAATCAGCTCATGTGGCGGCGAAGGGCGGTGCGATTGGATGCCGAAGCTATCCGCGATACGCTCTTGGCCGTAAGTGGCACGCTGGACAAAACGATGTTCGGAAAGGGGACGCTGAATCAGGCGATCCCTCGGCGGAGCATCTACCTCACCGTGAAACGCGGCAATCTGATTCCGATGCTGCAGCTATTTGACGCGCCTGATGCCATCCAGAGCATCGGACACCGTGATGTCACCACTGTCCCGCCGCAGGCGCTGGCGCTGATGAATTCGCTACTCGCACGACAGTTGGCGGAGAAGTTTGCCAAGCGTATTCAACCCTCGTCGTCGATGTCGCCGGAGAAGGTGGTCGATAGCGCCTATGCCATCGCATTATCCCGCCCGCCGACCGATGCCGAAAGGCAACAGATGGCCGACTTTATCAAAAAGCAGGCCGCGTCCTACAGTGCAGAAGGCAAGGCGATGGAGCGTGCCGTGGCCGATTTCTGCCAGCTCATGCTCTGCCTCAATGAGTTTATTTTTATCGATTAGCTAAGATGCAAAAACCATTTGATTTTCGTTCCCGCCGGGCCTTCCTGAAAAATGCAGGACTCGGATGTGGCTCACTCGCCCTGACCGGCCTGCTTGGTGAACAGGGGCTGCTTTCCGCCGCCGCCGCTACTCCCAACAAAGGTTCGACGCAGACGCAAGGACCACATTTCGCGCCTAAAGCAAAGTCGATCATCTGGCTTTTCATGCCCGGCAGCCCATCGCAGATGGACACGTTCGACTACAAGCCGGAGTTACAAAAACGCAATGGGATGAAGCTTGAAGGGGCGGATCCTAAGACTGGGTTTTTCACCACCAGCGGCAAAGTGCTGAAGTCGCCGTTCGCCTTCAAACAACACGGTCAGTCCGGTGCGTGGGTTTCGGAGATATTCCCGCACATGGCACAGCACGTCGATGATCAGGCATTCATCTACTCGTGCTTTTCGCAGTCGAACAACCACACCCCGGCAATGCTGGAGATGAACTCCGGCATGTTCCTGCAGGGACGCCCGTGCATGGGGTCGTGGCTTAACTACGGCCTGGGAAGCGAGAACAAGAACCTGCCCGGATTTGTGGTCCTGCACGGTGCGATGCCGCGTGGCGGCAAGCCGATCTGGTCACCGGGATTTCTGCCCAAAGTGTATCAGCCGACCTCCATTGATGGACAAAAGCCGATCGCTGACCTGGCGCGCCTGAAGGGCATGACCGACGGGCAGCAACGGGCGCAGCTCGATATTCTTAAGGAGATGAACCGCAAGCATCAGGAACTACGGCCGCACGAGGCTGACCTAGCAGCGAGGCTTGAGTCATTTGAGTTGGCCTACCGGATGCAAACGGCTGCCCCCGAAGCGATGGATCTCACCAAGGAAACCGAGCTCACCCACAAGGCCTACGGTACGGATCAGAAAGAGACTCAACTCGTAGCCAAGCAGTGTATCACAGCGCGCCGGCTGATCGAACGCGGCGTGCGTTTTGTGCAGTTGTATGCAGGGACAAATGGCGGAGGGGGAGGTGTGGCCGATGTGCCTTGGGATGGCCACAACGATATCGGGGCCAATCACCGTATCGCCGCCAAGAGCGTCGACCAGCCGATAGGTGCCCTGCTCGCCGACCTGAAGGCGCGCGGTATGCTTGACGAAACGCTGGTAGTTTGGGGTGGCGAGTTTGGGCGGACCTCAGATGCGCAGGGCAGTTTGGGCCGGGATCACAATCCTCACGCCTTCACCATGTGGATGGCGGGGGGCGGAATCAAAGGCGGCGTGCAATATGGCGCTAGTGATGAGTTCGGATACAAGGCCGTCGAAAACCGTGTCAGTGTAAATGACCTACACGCCACAATCCTGCAGCTGATGGGCATCGACCACAAAAGGCTGACTTATCGGTTCAACGGGCGAGACTACCGGCTCACCGACGTAGCGGGAGAGGTCATTGAGGCTCTTCTCGCCTAATCTGAATTATCGTAGTTATCCGACTCATGCGATCGCTTCGACAGCGCGTCCAGCCCAATCGATGGCATCAGTCCTTGAGCAGGCGTGGCGGGAGGCGTAGGGTTGGGGCATGAAGCAGTGCCTCTTTTTGATTTGAATATAGCAAAAACTCAGCCGTCTTTTTCCAGTATTGCGAAGGAACCATGAACCCGGGAAAATTAACAGAGTAATGAATCGATTCTGGTCCAGATCTATAGTTTTATTTGTTTTAGCCTTCGAGGTGGGAGCGGCGGAAAAACCAACTACGTCGGACATAGCTTTTTTCGAAAACAAAATTCGGCCGGTTTTAGTAAAGGAGTGCTTTGAATGCCACTCAGCCGGTTCGAAGGAGTCAAAGACCAGGCTAAAACTCGATGTGGCCGTGGCTGATGCAGGCCTCATCACCAAGGCTTTGCGATCAGCCGGCGAAAAAACACCCCACCACAAGCTGCTGCCTGAACAGGTCATTCGTGATTTTGAAAAGTGGATAAAATTGGGCGCGCCCTTTCCGCCCATCGCCGAGGAAGCAGCTGATGAATCGCTCTGGGCTTTCCAACCCATCACAAAACCCTCCCCCCCCAAGGTGAAACAGGCCGACTGGCCGCGTGATGATCTCGACCGATTTGTACTCGCGCGAATGGAGAAAGAAAAACTGCAGCCGGCCGCTGCGGCTATCCCAAAAGTTTTAATCCGCCGACTATATTACGACCTAACCGGACTGCCGCCTTCAACCGAACAGGTTGAAAAGTTTGTAAAAGCACACCGGCGTAACAGCCTGAAGGCCACTGAAGAACTGGTCGATGAACTTTTGGGTTCACCCCAATTCGGGGTGCGCTGGGGCCGTCACTGGCTGGACGTGGCGCGCTATGGCGAATCCAATGGGGATGATGGCCTCGGGCGCAATGCCTCCTTCCCGCACGCGTGGCGTTATCGCGATTATGTGATTGATGCCTTTAATCGCGATACCCCTTACGACCGTTTTCTCACTGAACAAATCGCCGGTGACCTTCTGCCTTATGAAAACGATGCAGAACGTGACCGTCAACTGGTGGCCACCGGTTTTCTCGCCATCGGCGCCAAGCCAGCCAAGGCAATGAACAACAATTTCGATATGGACGTAGTGGCCGACCAGATCAACGTGGTGGGCACCGCCATCATGGGCTTGAGTGTCGCCTGCGCGCGCTGCCACGACCACAAACACGATCCCATTCCCACGCGCGATTACTATGCCCTGGCCGGCATCTTCACCAGCACCCAAACGCTCTGGGGCAAGGCCGCCAACGAAGGGCTCACCGCCCCGGCTACACCGTTGCATGAACTCAAGACCATGAAACGGGAGGACGCAAAGCCCGACCCTACGCTGGCGATGACTGCGGGCGTACCGAAATTCGACAAGAACTATGATAAAGCCATCGCAGCATTGAAACCCGAACTGCACCTAAAACTCGAATCACTGCCCAAAGGATTCACCACTAAAAAAGATATCAAGTTCACGAAAGAAAACACCGGCGCCTTTAATGGCGGATGGCTTGAGGGCCAGCTCAAGACCAATCACGAGGCGTACACGGTGTCCTTCTGGTTTCGCAACGACATTGAAAACCAGGCTCGGGCGGTCACAGGCTACTTCTTCTCGCGCGGCCCCAAGGGTGCCAAAGGCGCGCCCGGTGACCAAATCGGCATTATCGGCAATCACAAGGGCAACCCAAATTACGGGAAACTATTTATCTTCAACGGCAACGAAGGCGGGGTATCGATCCCTGGCAAGACGGTTATCCCACCGCGCACGTGGAATCATCTCGTTTTCGTTCGTGAAGGCAAACGCGCCCGGTTACATCTTAATGGAAATCCTGAGCCGGAATTTGATGCTGAGGTACCCGTCACCACCAAGGGCGCACGCGATATTTTTATTGGTGGGCGCAACGACTTTTTCCAGATGACCCTTACCGGTAACATGACACATTTTGCACTCTTCCCTCGCGCACTGACTACTGGGGAAGCGTTGCAACTACACAGCAACTCGGGCCGTCCCAAAGGCAGCGGCAAGGTGATGCCTCCACAAAAGGCACCCAAGGCGGCCCCAATAAATCTGGCCATGGGGGTGCGTGAGGGCAAGAAACCGGCCAATGCAAAAATCAACAAGAACGGCGACTCCAAGAAGCTGGATGCAATGGTGCCGCGTGGATTTCTCAGTGCCACCAAGATGGTAAACACAATAAAGGTGAACCCGGAACAAAGTGGGCGAATGGAATTGGCCCAATGGCTCACGCACCCGACCCACCCTTTGACCGCGCGGGTGATGGTTAACCGCGTTTGGCTGCATCTTTTCGGTCAACCGATTGTCAATACCCCTGATGACTTTGGAGTTTATGGCGCTCGGCCCACTCACCCCGAATTACTTGATCACCTAGCCCGCCGATTCATGAAGGAGAAGTGGTCGGTTAAAAAACTTATCCGCACCATTGTGTTAAGCCGCACCTATCAACTGGGCAGCCAAGCTACAGCAGCGCAGATACAAGCCGATCCGGAGAACCAATGGCTCACCCGCCACAACCGGCGCCGGCTCGATGCTGAGAGTGTGCGCGACAGCATCCTGCAAGCCAGTGGTCAGCTCAACCTGGCACCACGCCACAACTCCGATGTCAGCCAACTGGACGCCCTCATCAATTGGCCTCCGGGCGAGTCGGCCATCATTCATCGACCCAACAATCACCGTAGCATCTACCTCTGCCTGCTGCGCCACGCGCCTCCCTTGGGGCTCTCGGCCTTCGACCTGCCCGCCGGGGTAAGGGTGATGGGGCGACGACACATCACCACCCAACCCGCGCACGGCCTGTATTTGCTGAATAACCCCATGGTGGTGAATCAGGCGAATCTGCTCGCCGTCAAACTGCTTGAGGAAGCTAGCGGCGATCATGCAGCCCGCGTCGACTGGGTTTATCGGCGTGTATTACAGCGCGATGCCACCGGTGAAGAGCTGAACCGGGCCATTGAACTTGTGAAAGAGACGCAAAACGCGCTAGACTCCGGGATATTGAAAGCCGATAGAGAAGCAAGAGCATGGGCTGCATTGTGTCAGGGACTACTGGCTTCGAACGAGTTTCGTTATATTGATTAGATGGATTTGAACGGGAACATCCTTTCGCGGCGCGATATGCTTCGATCCGCCTCCTGCGGTTTCGGGTATCTCGCCTTGTCGGCGTTGCTTTCGCAGTCCGCCCGTGCGAACACGACAACCCAACTCGCCCCGAAAATACCTGCCCTACCCGCACGCGCCAAGCGCGTGATCTTTCTTTGCATGGCCGGCGGCCCGGCGCACTTGGATACCTTTGATTATAAACCGCAGCTTACCAATGCCGCCCACCCCGGTTCAGTATTTGATTTTAAACGCCACGGCGACAGTGGCCTGTGGATTTCAGAGCTATTACCCCAGACCGCCAGACATGCCGACAAGTTGTGCGTCATTAACGGCATGCATGCAGACACCGGCAACCACGCCCAGTCTTTCAATCAACTGCATACCGGCGACCTTCTGCGGCGCCGGCCGAGCATGGGCTCCTGGATCACCTACGGACTGGGCACCGAGAACCAAAACCTGCCGGGCTTGATCAGCCTCAATACCTCCAAGCCGGCAACCTACTCGAGCGCCTTCCTCCCTCCCGCCTACGAAGGGACACCTATTGGTATCAACGGCGAGGACATGTCCAAGGCCAGTATCCCGAATATTGGAAGCAAACATCTTTCACCCGCGCTCAAGCGCAGGCAACTGGATCTGGTGCAAGCCATGAACCGAGAACATCGCGAGAATCGTCCCTACGATGCCAAGCTGGAGTCGGTCATTCAATCCATGGAAATGGGCTTCCGCATGCAGGCCATTGCGCCCAAACTTTTGGATGTTAGCACTGAATCCAAAAAAACACTCGAACGTTATCAGGTCGGTTCCAAGAAGACCGTGGGCACCTGCCGCGCATCTGATTTCGGACGCCAATGTTTAATCGCACGCCGCCTCTCCGAGGCCGGGGTACGGTTTATTGAGGTCAATCACGGCAGTTGGGACCAGCACAAGTGGCATCGGCGCGACCTGCGCGCCAACTGCGAAACCACTGACGCACCCATTGCCGCTCTCTTGGATGACCTGGAAGCGCGGGGTTTACTCGATGAAACCCTTGTTGTCTGGGGTGGCGAATTTGGGCGCCCCGGGTTGACTCCCGGCAATGGCAAGGATGAAACCGGTCACAACGCGCGCGGCTTTACCTTCTGGCTGGCCGGAGGCGGCACCAAGCGCGGCTACGTCCATGGCCGCACCAATGACACCGGATCAGCCGCCGTTGATGGTAAAGTCCATTTCCACGACCTACACGCCACCTTGCTGCACCTAATGGGCCTGAAACACGATCAGCTCACCTTCCACCACGGCGGCCGCGATCACCGCCTCACCGGCCCAAATACTGCCAAGATCGCTACCGGCATCATCGCCTGATTGTTTTTAGCAAATTTTCCCACTAAGTGGGCCAGAACTCACAGCTGGAGCATCTTGTGCCCTCAACAACAATCAATTCACCGATGTGAGC
>JAPKEI010000435.1 GCA_028872685.1 Verrucomicrobiota bacterium
GGCCTTTTACTAGCGTCCCCACGTGCGCCATAGTTTCGTGGTTGAAGGCCACGCGCGCGGGCGCACCAAAAGTGGGCCGTAACGTGCGCGACTTCACGCTGTCCAGCGAAATTTTATGTTGCCTCATTGCCGCTGCCGAAAGCGTCACCTCCGTGCTCACCGCTTCGTCGCCATGCGCGCCGTGGCCATGCCCAGCATGCCCATCGCCGCCGCCACAACCGCTCAGCCAAACCGGTAACGAGCCCATCGCAATCATTGTAAAAATATGAATCAGTTTTTTCATTTTGTTTTTGGTAATTGAAAATTGATTATTGATCATTGGGCATTCCCCCACTTCCTCCCGTCGCCCGATCCAGCGCGATGATCGCCCGTGTCGTCCGATGCTCCAGCCGCACTACTTTCAACTGCGTCTTTAACAAATCCAATTCCGCCAGCCGTAGCACCGTCACATCCGATTGCCCCGCCTCGTACACCACGCGCGCAAGTCGCACACGTTCTTCGTGCAATGGCAGCAACTCTGTGCGCGCGCGGCGGGCGGTGGTCATCAGCGAGGCCACGGCGTTGTGGGCTTGGCGAATTTCGCGGACGACTTGCCGCGTGGTTTGCGTAAGACGATGACGCGCGGCAATGGCTTGGGCGCGCGCTTCGGCTCGGCGCGCTTGGCCCCAATCAAAAAGTGGCAACGGCAGCACCACCGAAGGCCCGAGCGACCAATCGCTATCGCGTTCGGCGGCCAATCCGGCGGCGTTTTTTTCCATCCACGCAAGACGCGCGAGGGCGGTTTGGTCTTCAAGTGCGGCGAGTTGCCAGCGGTCGGCCTGGATTTCCGGTCGCACGCGCAGCCCATGCGCGATGGAGTCTGGCTCACCGCGCAAGACGACTTGTATATAAAGAGGCGTGGTGAGCTTCCAGTCCGTGCGCCCGCGCGGTTGGCCGAGCCGATGGGCGAGGGCGAGATTGGCTTGAGTTAATTTGAGAGTGGCCTCGCGCAAATCAATCGCGCCCGTGGCTTGCTCGGCTTTGAGAGTGGTGACGTCCAGTTGCGTGCCTTCGCCCGCGGCAAGCCGCACCTCGGCGACTTTGAGCAGTTCGCCAATACGGTTATTTTGCTCCTTGAGAATCGCTCCTTCGCGGCGCAGCCCGACGGCATCAAAATAAATTTTCTGCGTCGCGTGCATCACATCCAAAACCGTGGCAACCGCTTTAGCACTCGTGGCGCGCAAGCGGGCATCGGCCGCACTAATGCGGCGCGGGCGTTGGAGCAGTTGAGTGAGGTCAGCGGTGAGCCCCGTTTCAATCACCGTGCGTCCACCGCCTTCAGGAAAACGAAACGCAATATCGAGAATCGGATTGGGCAGCAATCGCGATTGATGCGCTGCCGCCTGTGCGCGACGCACTTCTGCCAACGCAATCTGCACCTCAGTCGATTGCCGCAATGCGCGCTCCACCGCGGCCGGAAGCCGAAGCGAATCCGGCGCCCCCGTAGACTCTGCTGGTAAAGTCTCGGCGTGAAACACAATGGCATTTTCTAAACTAGCCGCTGATTGAATCTGCGCCGCCGTATTATGCGAAGGCGGCGCAGTAGTGCAGCCAATGGCGCCGGTGAGAATTAAAAATTTTATTGTCTGTTTCATATTCAAATAGGGGGTCAAAAATACAACACAACCGTAGGTGGTCGTGCGGAGGGAACGGAACCGGAAAAGGTCCCTTAAAGAATTGCGGGTGCCCGGCCGGGAAGGGCGGCGCGGGTTTGGAATTGCCAGCGAGATTGATCCGGCGGGGCTCGGCCTGAATCGGATAAAATCAAAACCGTCATTTCGGGCGGGGGCAGGTGCAGACGTAGTTGCCAAGTGAGCACGGGGGTGAATGCAAGTTGCAAAGCGTCCGGGTCGTTGAGTTTGAAACCTCCGGATTCGAGGGCGCATTGGCCGCAGTTGTCGTGGCTGTGGGCGGGGGC
>JAPKEI010000436.1 GCA_028872685.1 Verrucomicrobiota bacterium
CCGAATTGCGGGATACCGATGGTGTGGTCGGCCATGTTCAGGATGAATTGGCCGACGGATTTGTCTTCGCCGCCGATGGTGAGCATCAGCTTTGCGGGGGCGGCGGTGCGTACGGCTTCGAGGGTGGTGTTGCCGTTCATATCGAGCGCGGCGATTTGGTAACCTTCCTCGGCCGCTTTGCGGGCGTATTGGTTGGCGGAAAATTGCCGCGCGATTTGCATGAACTCCGTGGCGCCCGCGGAGACTTTCACGATGGAGGGATACACCTCGGGCACGCCGCGATTGGGGAGGCACACGCCGTTGAAACCAAACACCTCGGCGCTGCGCAAAATCGCGCCGACGTTTTGCGGATCCTCAATATTATCTAGCAACAGCAGCCGCGGGTGGGCGAGCAAATCCTCAAAAGGCGTGTACGGAAACAACGAAGTATTGAGCACCACTCCTTGATGATCACGACTGGTGGAGAGCTGAATCAGTCGTCCTTTTTCAACCCACTCGATGCGCACTGAATTTTGCTCGAGCAAGCGCACGAGCTTTTGGGTGCGCGGTTTGTCGCGTGCGGATTGATTCAGCCAAGCGCCGTACACCTTGCGGCGCTTGGCGCGCAGCACTTCGAAGGCGGGGTTAATGCCGTAAATATATTCTCGGGTAGCCTTGGACATGGGCGGGGAGACTAGGGCACGGCGGAGTTCGGGGCACGAAAAAACCCCGCGGCGGTTACCGCGGGGCTGATTGAGAGAAGCAACTCGAGTTACTTGTCCTTTTTCTCGGTCAGCTTAGCAACGGTGAGCTTGTCGCCGTCGAGCTTACCGGTCACCTTAATGTCCACCGAAGTATTCGGTTTACAGATACGGCCGTGCTTGACGGATTTCGCAGCTTTACCGGTCAGAAAAGCAATCGCTTCCTTGCCGTCCTTGCCTTTGTACACAAGCGCGGGGCCACATTTTGCGGCCTTCTTCAGTGTGCATTTCTGGCATTGGAGTTTGCCTTCGAGAGTGGTCTCACCGGCGAACGCGACAGTCGCGCTCAGGCCGAGAGCCAATGCAGTCATTTTGAGGTATTTCATAGCTATGTATTTTTTAACGCAATAAGTCCTAGGGCGTTAATCCTCGGACGCACTGAATTTAACCGAAATTCACCTTTTGGCAAGTTTTGACAGGAAAAAGTTTCTCTGGTTCAGGCGATGAGGGCTTGCATCGTATACATTTGAGCGGTTGAATCCGGAGGTTTTACACAATCCCATGAAACTCACCATTTGCACCCTGTTGTTCGTCGGCTTCTGCATGACGATGGTTCAGTCCGCCCCGGTGGCCGACAAAGTTACGCACGAACAGATCGAGGAAGTAATGAAGAAAGGCTTCAAGGCCAAGCTTCAGGATGATCTGGCTGCCAATAAGGAGGTGCTCGCCAAGTACGCCGCCTGGCTAGCTGAGTACAAGCCGCCGAAAGGGGATGCAGAAAGCTGGAAGAAGAAGACCGGAGCCATCGTTGCCGCCATCAAGGCCGACAATCAGGCGGCCTTGAAAAAGGCCACCAACTGCAAGGCTTGTCACAACGTGCACAAGAAGAAGTCTTCCAAGTAAATTTATTTCTCAAGACGCCGGCTTTAACGCCGGCGTTTTTTTATGCCCCCATTGCGTACACGCACGGATATGCATTCAGGCCAGCTTCCAACGGGCCTGACGCAGCACGGCAAGCGAATCACCAGCGAGCTTCTCGTACCACACCGTTACCAGCGAGCCATCCTCAATCTGCACGGTGGACGGATAACCGAGATCGTGTCCCGCTCCATCGCCGGAGACAATGATGGGGTCACTCCACGTTTTGCCGTGATCGGCGCTGACGCGGGCTTGGTTACCGTAGGGTTTACTTCGATGACCATAACTCATCAATAGCCGCCCGTCCTTCAAACGCAACAGGTGTGAGGGTAACCCCCACACGCCGATGTTGTGCGG
>JAPKEI010000437.1 GCA_028872685.1 Verrucomicrobiota bacterium
GGCTTGCATCTGAGCATCGCCGGCGGATACCTCATTCTCTCCTCCTCCGCCAAAGCCATCGAAGATCACCTGCGCGGCCCCGGCAAAGACGCCCAGCCACTGGCCAAATCCGCTGCGTTGAAAAAAGCCGCCGCCAAAGTGGGTGGGATGAAAGGCGCCTTCGCCTACGAAAACCAGCAGCACTTCCTCGGCCCCTTTTTCAAGATGTTGAAAAACAACCCGAACGTTATCGAACAAACGCTGGACAACCTACCCATCGGCCCCGATCAGGAAATTGATCCCGACACTGGACTCCCCGTGGCGCCGGACTTCAGCGATTGGCTCGACTTCAAGTTGCTGCCGGACTTCGCCAAGATTAAGAAGTACCTGCACATCACCGTGAGTGGAGTTGAAGTCAACGAGGCGGGTATTCGATTCCGCACCTTCTCCCCCACGCCCCCGACGTTGAAGTAGGGTAGTTTTTGAAAAATTTTCAGGCCGCGCTGCATTGCAGGGCGGCCTTTTTTATGAACCGCCAAGGGGAAACATTTTAAAAAAATTGGCGTCTTTTTCGCCTTGGCGGTTCAATACAACCCGTCACTCCTCCTGCGTGTACAACAGCACCCGATCGTGCACCAGCACCGCGAGGTCATTGCGTTTATCACCATCGAAATCCGCAATCACCGCTTCGCGCGGTTCCACCCCCCCACTGCGACCGCGGAAGGAGCGCTGCTCAAAAACCCGCCAGCGCAACGCCGGCAGCACTTTGCCCGGCGCATCCCATGCAGCGAGGTCTAGGTGGTTTTTGGCTGTTTCCAAAAACACAAAATCCTTCCGGCCATTTCCCGTGAGATCGCCGCACACCACATCGCGCAGCTCGGCATCCTTGAGCGGCGTTTCGTAGCTGGCGCGTTCCTCCAGTTTCCAAGTGCTGCCGGTAAACGCTAACCACGCCGCCTGATTCACACCGGTGAACGCCAGCGCGTTGACGGTCTTGCTGCCGAGGGCGAGTGTTTGGACTTCGGTGAAATCGACCGTTGGTAGTGTCAGATGTTGCGTCGGTTGCCACACGCCGGTGCGATCGCGCTCGCACACGGTCAGCTCCTTGCGAGCAGTATCCAGCAACAGCAGGGCGGTTTGGCCACCGCCCGCGGGCAGTGCCACGGCGGTGCGCAGGCGCGAGTCCGTGCCTGCGCCGTTGATTTGATCCTTCACCCGCAGGCGCCATTTGTCATTTTGTTTTTCCAATTTCACCGCGCGCAAAAAATTCTGCTGCGCCAAAAGCAATTCTGCCTTGCCGTCACCGTCCACATCCGCGGTATTAAAAGCCGGCTTGTCCAGCGTGCCACCTGGAGGAGCCACGTCCACCTCCTCAAAATCGGCGTCCACGCGATTCACCAGTACCTTGATCTTTTCAAACGGCGCCAGTAGCAACAAATCGTTTTGCCCGTCCTGATCCATATCGTGAAACGCCACGATGGACGGGTTGGCTTTGTAAGCTTTGTTCAGCTTCTGCGTTGCCATCGCTACGCCCGGTTGATGCAATTGCAGATGGCGGGAGCCATCTTTTTCCACCACCAACGCCAGTACCGGTTTGTTGCCAGGTTCGAGCACGCCCGCCGCGAGCGCGAGCGGACGATGCTCATCGGTGTCAATTGGCTCGGGGAAAGGCATTCTACCATTCTTTTCCAGCCGCGTGATGCCCACCTGTTTTTCATCGGCGCTGAGCACAAAAATTTCCGGCCGACCATCGCCGTTCCAATCCGCCACTGCAATTTGCGTGATGCCGCTGAGGCAGGGGAATCGGCGCGGACTGGCAAACGTGCCGCGCTCGGTTTGCGTTTGTAGCACGAGCTGGCTGCCCTCCGGATCGGCATAAATCAAATCCGTGCGGCCGTCGCCGTCCACATCCGCCCATGTGCGGCCGCGCTTGCTCTTGGCGGTTTTGGGCAGGGCGAGCAGTTCGAGCTGGC
>JAPKEI010000096.1 GCA_028872685.1 Verrucomicrobiota bacterium
CCGGAATATGGGGGGTAAAGACTTTGTGACGCATACCCTACCCAAAGTACGCAACATGTCAGCCCGGGGGGTTAGTGCCGCGGACTTTGATGCCGATGGCGATGTGGACGTATACGTTTCCAATTATCGCCTCTTTCCCAACCGACTATGGCGCAATGATGGCGAGGGCAAGTTTATTGAAATTGCCACTCCATCGAGTACTGCCGGCGACGGTGGACTAGGAGCCTGGGGGCACACGATTGGCTCGGCTTGGGGCGATCTGGATAATGACGGATACCTTGATCTCTTTGTTGGCAACTTCAGCCATCCACCTGCTTATCAGGATCGCCCCAAGTTCCTTCGTAATCGCGGTCCGGATGGTAAGTTTGCCTTTGAAGATAAAAGTAGCGGAGCAGGCCTGCATTGGCAGGAATCCTATGCTAGCCCCGCCCTTGCTGATTACGATAATGACGGCCACCTCGATCTCTTTTTCACCACTGTCTATGCCGGCAACACCAGTGTGCTCTATCGCAACAATGGAAATTGGAAATTTAACAACACCACCAGCCCATCTGGCATTCGTACCGCTCAAACCTACCAATCCGCCTGGTGCGACTTTGACAAGGATGGTGACCTAGATCTGGCCAGTGGTGGCAAGCTTTGGCGTAATCGAGGTAACTCAAATAAATGGCTGGCTGTGCAACTGGAGGGAACGGGTAAGGTCAACCGTGCAGCCATCGGCACCACAGTCCGTTTGAAAGTGGGCGAGCAAATTCTCACCCGCCACGTCAACAGTAGCACCGGCGAAGGAAATCAGAATTCCTTAACCCTTCACTTTGGCCTAGGGCCCAATCCTCCCAAGGAATTAGAAGTCACCGTTCTCTGGCCCGGCAATACCCAAAAGAAGCAACTTGTTGAAGCAGGCAAATTCAACCGCATCAAAAAGCAGTAGCTTGCTTGCCACCGTACCCTTGCCATAAACTCGGTGCGTGAAATCCAAATCTCTCATCGCACTTTTTAGCCTGTTGCTGGCGGTATCTGTACAGGCCAAACTCAAAGTCTTCATTCTTGCCGGCCAATCCAATATGCAGGGAGCCGGTCAGGTGAATATCAACCCCAAGAGCCACACCCAAGGCAAAGGCTCTCTGGAATATCTAATGAATGACCCCAAGACGGCAGCAAAGTTTGCGCACCTTAAAGATAAGAATGGCGAGTGGGTGGTGCGCAAGGATGTTTGGATTCGTTATGATGATCGACAGGATGGTTTGCGGCCGGGCTTTGGGGCACGCAATACCACGATCGGGCCGGAACTGGGTTTTGGCACCATTGTAGGGGACGCCGTTGAAGAACCTGTATTACTAATCAAGACCTGTTGGGGTGGCAAAAGCATCATGGTGGATTTTCGCCCCCCCAGTTCCGGCATGCCGCCCAAGGCCATGATGGAAAAGATGTTGAAGGGGATGCAACGTCGCGAACCCAAGACCGCCATGAAAGATGTGGAAGCAAAGGTCGGATTTTATTACCGCGAAATGTTAACCGGAGTAGCCCAGACCTTGAAGGACCTGAAAAAATATTACCCTGCCTATGATGGCAAAGGTTATGAGGTGGTTGGCTTTGGCTGGCATCAGGGATGGAACGACGGTGGCAACATGGATAACGTAAATGCGTATGAGGAAAACCTTGCGAACCTGATTAAGGACATTCGCAAGGAATGGGAGACCCCTGATCTACCGGTCGTCATCGGGGTGAGCGGGTTTGGAGGACGCAAACAATCAACGGACCGACGACTGGGCATCATTGCTGCGCAACACGCAGTGGCCAAGCGCAAGGAATTCAAGGGAACCGTCGCCAGTGTGGAAACCAGGGATTTCTTTCGGGGAGCAGAAGAATCACCTTCTCGCCAAGGATACCACTGGAACGGTAACGCCGAAACCTATTACCTCATCGGCGAAGGCATGGGTAAGGCTATGGTGAAGTTGTTCAACAAATAATGGATAAGTCTAAAAAACCAGATCCTAAAAAGCCTTGGTGTCCTAGATGTAAAGCCCACACGGAATTCGTTATTGCAAGGACGACCGAGGGCAATGAATCCCGCTGCAAAAATTGCGGAGGCACGATGTTTACCCCACGTGAAGAAAGTTCTGATAAATCATGCGTTGGGTGCCTTGTAGTTTTAATGTTAGTGGTTGGCTTACTGGCATATGCGGCGGTGACAATGGGAATGTTAGATGCAGATACGGGGCCATTGGGGACGTTTACTATATGCGTTATAGTATGGAAGCTGTTCCTAGCGGCTTTTACTTTCATTATACTGGTCAAAAGTTGGCATACATACCGCTGGAGAAAATGGGCTAAAAAAAACGGATATCCCGAGGAGTGATTCACAACTGCGTAGGTTATAAGATTGGAAAATAGAATTTCCCCCATTACCATTCAAATCGTTCTGAACGAATAATTCATGAGAGGTTTCACTCATATAATCCTAATAGGAGGATTCTGCTTTAACACGGCTGCGGTAGATATTCAGCCGGTGGCAAAGATCTTGGATTCACGCTGCCTGGATTGCCACGACGCTGAGACACGCAAAGGCGGCATCAATCTCACAAAACTATTGGCTGCAGATAACCTGAATGAACCCAAGACCGCAGCCTTATGGGAAAAGGTTGATCAAGTGGTCCGCGCCGGAGAGATGCCACCAAAGAAAAAGAAACCTTTGACTGCCCCTGAAAAGACGCAGCTAGCCAAATGGTATGAACTCACCTATGTGCTCAAAAATGGCAAGGAACACATTGGCCAAACAGCACTGAGGCGCTTGAGCCGCTATGAGCTCATTAATACCCTTGAAGACCTTTTGTACATCTCCCTGAAACGACCTTACGTTTTCAGCCCGGAGGTCCCTGCCCTACTCCCTTCCACACTTGAAACTATTTTGCCTGCCGATGCACCGGGCGAATCAGGTTTCCACAACGATGCGGAACAATTAGCCGGCTCCAAACCGCCGATTCTGGAGTATGCTCAAGCTTTTGAATATGCACTTCGCAAGTTTGCCCAGTCTCCCGAAGCCCGGAACAAGGTGTTTGGATTCAAGGAAGAACCAAAGACCCTTGCCGAGAATGCCGCCAAGAAAATCCTGCAGCGTTTCACTCGACGCGCATGGCGTGGTTACCCAAACGAGGAAAACGAGCTAGTCGTCTGGAAGACCTACCAGAAACAGCAAAAGAACAAGGATCCAGTGCCGGCACTTTTGCACGCGATGAAAACCGCGCTACTATCGCCGGCATTCATTTACCGGATGGAAACCATCAAGGATCAAGGCACCCCGTATGATATCAGCGATTACGAACTTGCCAGCCGTTTGTCTTATTTTCTTTGGGCAAGCATGCCTGATGAAGAACTCTTCACGTTGGCTCAAAACGGACAACTTCAAGAGAAATCAGTTTTATCGGCACAAATTGAACGGCTACTCAACTCACCCAAGAGACTTTCACTTGCTGAGGATTTTGCCGGCCAATGGTTGGGCTTTAGCGAAATTGTTTCCAACCGGGTATTCTACCGAAACCAAAACTGGAACCGTGGAGTTTATGATGAGGTGTTGTTTTTCTTTGATGAACTCATTCGCTCTGACCGAAGTATTCTGGAAATCATCGACTCGGACTGGATTTATCAGAGTAATTATACAGGCGTGCGCGCCGGAGGATCCAACACATCGTTGCCCTCCAGGTATGAGGACATTTTTAAATGGCGAAGGCAACGGCCCGAGGGAATACGCGAAAGGTTCTATGACCCGCCTCGCCTCATTAAAATCAAGAATGATCAACGAGGTGGCATCATCACTTCAGTTGGAATCCTCCGGACAACCTCAGCTCCGGAAAAGACAAACCCTATCCGCCGTGGCGTTTGGATGCTGGATAAAATTATCGGCCGGAAAATGCATGCACCGGAAAATGTGCCAGCGCTGAGCAAAAGCCAAAAAGTAGATGGGAAACGACTCGTCGATCTTGCTGACATTCTAAAAGCCCACACCAGCAAGGCTATTTGCACCAGCTGCCATAAACACATCGATCCCATTGGTTTGGGTTTGGAAAGTTATGATCCCTACGGCAAATGGCGTACCTCCTATAAAAACAAGCGACCCATCAAAGCCTTTGGTCAGTTCCCCAATGGGGACCAGTTTCAAACCCCTGGTCAAATGAAACAGATTTTGATCAATGAATATCAGAAACCCATCGTCAAAAACATGGTAGAACGCATGTTATCTTATGCAATTGGTCGCAAAATTAATCCACACGACCGGCCAGTAGTAGAAAGAATTTGTGCTGCACTTGAGGAGAATGAGTTTAGAATGAACACGCTGATTCAAGGTATTATCAGTAGCCCGCAATTTAAGAACCGACAGGATTAATCATGAGTAAAGAGTCCTACCTTATTCCAAGACGCAGCTTCCTACGCGGCGTGGGTGCAGCATTGGCATTGCCGTCTCTGGAAATTATGTCCCCTGCGTTAAGCTACGGGAAGACTGCCCCAGCAAAGAAAGCACTGCGCACTGCTGTCCTCTTCAAGGGGGCCGGTGTTAACCCCAGCTCGTGGGATATCACCGGTGCGACTGAAACTGAGTTCACGCTCTCAAAAATCCTCAGTCCTTTGGAGAAGAATAAAAAGGATATCGTTATTCTCCGTAATATCGACACTGACCAGCGTGCCAATGGCGGCCACCCGCACGTGACAGTCACGTTCATGACCGGGCAACTTCGCAAATCGCGCCTCATCCAAAGGCACTCCTTTGACCAGGTAATTGCCGACCATGTTGGTCGCGAAACACCGATCAAGTCATTAGCCCTTCGAAGCGACATGTACCTGGACGCGAACGATCCTTCGGAGAACTTCATTTCTTATGACGCCGAAGGCAAACCTCTGCCGGTAGAGGACAAGCCGGAGATTCTGTTCAACCGACTCTTCAAAGGTTTTCATAACGGTGACTTCCGTAAACGCACTACCAGTGTGCTTGATGAGGTGAAAGACAGCTACGCGGCCATCGTGCGCAAGGCGAGCAGTCAAGACAAGCAGGTGCTGGAACAATACCTCCAGTCAATACGTGAGGTGGAGCGGGACATTGAAAAATTCAAAACGCAGAACAACCCAACACGTGAAGCGAGACTAAAAGGGATCCAGCCGATACCGCCGGCCAATAATATTGGTGATCGCACCAGTGCCATGCTCGAACTCATGGCACTGGCATTCTGGACGGACATGACCCGGGTTTGCACATTGATGATGGCCCACACTGAAAGCCGGTCGACCTTTGAGTTCCTAGGCATTAATGATGAGCTTCACATGCTCTCTCACTTTGTCCGCACCCGGAATCGCTCATCGGGATTATCTGGCTATGACAAAATCAATCACTGGTATATTCAACAGTTTGGCCGGTTCATCGATCGGCTCAAGTCGCTTAAGGACAATGACGGTACTGTATTTGATAATTCGGCCATATTGTTTGGCTCTGGGATCAAACATGGAGATTATCACTCGGTCAGCGATCTGCCATTGGTGCTGGCCGGAGGGGGTGGCGGTAAAATTCTGCCCGGTCGTTATGTAGAATATCCCAATGTGCCAAACGGTAACCTCCACTTGAAACTGATGGAAATCATGGGGGTGGAGCGTGAGCAATATGGCAATTCCACAGGTGTACTTACAGGTATTTCAGAGAAGGCAAACCTTGCCCCACGGTATGTAGATGATGGCACGTGGAAAGTTGTAAAGGAGACAGGCAACAAGATAGAGATCAAGGGCATGCTCAAGATCAGCGTGAAGCCAGATGACCTGAACCTTTATCTAGTACAACTCTCCAACAAGGAACAACTGGAGATTCGGCCCAGCTTTGGGAATGTCCATAACCTAAAACTGGACGCCTGTGTCGGTTCAGTAGTGAACTTGGAAGGTGAATTTACTGTCAAGGATGGCAGGAAAATCATCACCAAAGTGAGTCACTGCAAGCGCCTTTAGCAAACAAGGTATTACTCACCATTTAATTAACAGAGGTAAATTGATGGTGAAGTTAAACCTGCACAGTAAAAGTCGAGGCTTTCCAGAAGCTGCCCAAAGGTAAAAATGGAGCGACGTAAAAGATGAATGATTCTCCATTCCATCAGGCACTGACCAAGGCTCCCAAGAGCCGCCGAGATTTCCTGTGGCAATCAGGAGGAGGACTGGGGGGGCTTGCGTTGGCTTCGATGCTAGGACGTGAACCGCTGCTGGCAAACGGAGTGTTAAATGGCACGTTGCATCATCCACCCAAAGCCAAGCGAGTCATCCAGCTTTTCATGGGAGGAGCCGCAAGCCATCTGGATACCTTTGATTTCAAGCCTGCCCTCATCAAGCATCACGGGAAAAAAAGTGATTTCGGCGAGCACGTCGAGGCGTTCCAGAATGGACTGGGCCCTTGGATGCGTTCGCCATTTGAATTCAAACGTTACGGTCAGGGCGGCAAATATCTTTCGGATATCGTCGCACCTCTGGGTGAAGTAGCCGACGACTTGTCTTTCGTCCATAACCTAACTGGCAAAACCGGTGTACACAGCCAGGCGACCTACCTGCAAGCCACAGGTTTTCAGAGACCTGGCTTTCCTGGAATGGGTGCATGGGTGAGCTACGCGCTCGGTAGTGAGAACGAAAATCTGCCCACCTTTGTTGTGCTACCCGATCATCGCGGCTACGCCTCAAATGGTCCCAAGAACTGGGCCAGTGCTTTTCTGCCGACCAATACTCAGGGCACTACCATTTTCCCCCAACGCGAAAACCCAATCCCCGACTTGCATCCGAAGGCGGAGTTTGTGACGAAGGAAAGCCATCGTGCCGGCATCGATCTCATCAACCGCCTCAACACTGGCTATGCGGGCTCACGTGCCGGGGACGAACGCCTTGAAGCACGCATCCAAACCTATGAACTCGCCGCACGCCTGCAACTTTCAGCCACTGAAGCCCTCGATATCACCAGGGAACCTAAGCACGTGCTCAAGCTTTACGGGCTGGAAGGTGAGCAAAAAAAATATCCAAAGCAGATCAATGCCCCTGAAGAAACCGAATACTTCGGCCGAAAATGCCTGATGGCCCGCCGCCTCATCGAGCGCGGTGTGCGCTTCGTGCAAATTTGGTCCGGCAACGACAATAGCTTCCCTCGCCGCAACTGGGACAGCCACGAGGATATTGAGCGCGACCACGCCCCCCTCGCCCTCGGCATGGCCCGCGGTGCCGCCGGACTCATTCGGGATTTGAAACAACGCGGACTACTCGAGGACACAATCATCCATTGGACCACCGAGTTTGGCCGCATGCCCAGTACTCAAGGCAGCAAAGGCCGCGACCACAACCCGTACGTGTTCACCAACTGGCTCTGCGGCGGCGGCATCCGCGGTGGCACCACCGCCGGGGAAAGTGACGAGTGGGGCTACAAACCGCAGGACCGCGCGAACCCCACGCAAGTCTATGACCTACACGCCACCATGCTCCACCTCCTCGGCATCGACCACAAACGCCTCACCCTCCGCCACAACAGCATCGACCGGCGCCTGACCGACGTGCACGGGCACGTGATTAAAAAATTGATTGGCTGACTCGACGCTACGTAACTTCACTGCTAGTTTTCGGCCGAATGAGCAACGACCTCGCCTCGCGGCACAAACCCATCACCGACTTGTTTCCCCAGCCAAAAGCTCCGGGAGATTGGGATCGCTTTCAACTCACTAAAGAGCAGTTGGAGCATTTTCAAGAAAAAGGTTTTGTGAATGGCATTCGATTGTTGAGCGACGAACAGATTGATGCGTTGCGGGTGGAGTTGGCGGAGATGACCGATCCCCACCACGAGGGGCACGAGTTGTTTTACGAGTATCACAGCAACGAATCAGGCGACCACGATTCGGTTTTATTTCACGCCTTGGGCGCGTGGCGGGTTCGGCCGGCATTCCACGACATCCTCTGGAACCCCGCCTTTCTGTTACCAGCATATCAGTTGCTGGGAAAAAAATTTCGCCTATTCCACGACCAACTTTTCAGCAAACCCGCCCAGCACGGCGGCGTGGTGGCGTGGCATCAGGATTTTTCGTATTGGACATGGACCCAACCGATGGCCCACCTCACCTGCTGGATTGGGCTCGACGATGCCACCGAGGAAAACGGTTGCCTGCATTACATCCCACGCAGCCATAGATGGGGTTTGCTGGAAAAAACCGGCCTCGCCGGCGACATGGATTCCGTCCGCGAAGTGCTCACACCAGAACAGGTTTCCGATTTCGAAAACCAATGCCCCGTCGTGCTGAAAAAAGGCGAGTGCAGTTTTCATCACCCACTGATGATGCACGGCTCGTATGAAAACAAATCCAACCGCCCACGCCGCGCCACCGTCATCAACGTACTCGCCGACGGAGTGACCTCAAATTTCGAGGGCGAGAACACCCCTGGCACCTCAGATTTCCCAATGCTCCCCAAAGGCCAAAAAATGGCGGGCGATTTTTACCCACTGCTCTTCGACCCCGAAACGGCGCTTGGTGAATTGGCGAAGGAGATTCCAACTATCGAAACAGTTTAATGGTAGGGTGCGCTGCCCCAACTCGCCTTACCCCTCGACAAACCCGTCCACAACACCTATTTTTCTTCCGAAACTAATCCCCAAATATGAAATCTATTTTCACGGCCATAGCCTTTTTGTCACTCGCCCTCGCCGCTCAAGCCGAACGCCTTGTGCTCGTCGGCGCATCGTACGGCAAAAACATTCTCGCCATTACCGATGCCAAGGGCGAAGTCATTTGGTCGCACAAAACCGCCGGGCCGCAGCGCGGTCACACGGGGCATCACGATGTTCACCTGCTTCCCAATGGCAACATTCTCTTTCATGATACTTGGACCACTCTCAAGGAAATCACCCTGGATAAGAAAGTGGTCTGGAGCTACGACTCTGCCAATATGAACGGCAACAAGGGCAAGCGCGTGGACGTACACGCCTTTGCGCGTTTGGAGAATGGCAACACCATGATTGTAGAGAGCCGCGTTGGTCGCGTGATCGAGGTCGACAAGAAAGG
>JAPKEI010000438.1 GCA_028872685.1 Verrucomicrobiota bacterium
GTTACATATCCCTGAGTAAAACGAACTCCGTTTTTTGCAATGGAATCAATGTGAGGCGTTGGAATCTGTTGATTACCCTGACAGCCCAGTTCGCCGTATCCGAGATCATCAGCCAAAAGAATAACAATATTAGGGAGCCTGTCGGCAGCCGACAATAGGGAGCACCAGATAGAACCGAGTAATATTAGATATCTCATGGAAATATTATTTCTTTTTGGAAAGAGCGGGTGAGTCTTGAGCATTCATCTTCGGCAGTTTCTTTTTTAGTCCGATGATAATTTTTTGGTAGTTTAAATTCTTGGCGAGGTTGTTCCATTCATTGGGGTCAGCCGCATGATCATAGAGCTCCTCATCCCCATTAGCATAACGAATATAGCGCCACCTTTCAGTCCTCAAAGTGTGGTCATTACGGTGGAACGTTGTAAGTGCTGGATGTGCCCATTTGGCTTGGGGATTATTGAGGAGTGTCATCAGTGAGCGGCCTTCCAGTGTTTGTGGTGGTGCTGGCAGTTGGCAAAGTGCGTTGAGGGTGGGGTAGAGGTCAATCAATCCCACCGCGCGCGTACTTGTGCCTTTGGCAATGCCCGGACCGGCAAGGATAAGCGGCACGCGCGTGGATTCCTCCCACAACGACCGCTTGGCCCAATGCTCCTTTTCCCCGAGGTGCCAACCGTGGTCACTCCACAAAACGATGATGGTATTTTTCGCGTGCGCGCTTTCATCGAGCGACTTGAGCATCACCCCCACGCAGTGGTCCACAAATTCGGTGCATGCTAGATAAGCTCTTACGGCATTCTTCCAATTGCCGGTTTGGGTAACCGAACGATGGTTCAGCGGAGTCGTATGCATATAGCGTGTAATTTCCAGTCCGGCTGGCGGCAGATCCTTAAGGTCCTCTTTTATGATTTGAGGCAACCGCACCTTGGCTTCTGGATGTCGCCCGAAGAACCGCTTGGGGGCATACAAGGGTACGTGCGGCAATCGAATGCCAACGGCCATAAAGAACGGCTTCTTGAATTCCTGTTTCAGCTGCTCTGCTGCCCAGCGTGCATTCACCAGGTCGCCGAATTCTTCCTCAGGTAAATCAATCGGCCCGAAGTCACGCACCTTAATATTGGGTACGCTTGAAATGGCTTTGATACGAAACTGCTTCAAACGTGCATCGCCCGCTGTTTTGAAGTCATGCCAGTCTTCGGGGTATTTATAGCGGCCGTGGTAAATTTTCCCGCGTCCCATGACCTGATAGCCATTGGCCTTAAAGTGCGCGGGTAGGGTGTGAGCTTTTTTAAGGAGCGGTGATAAGTGATGAGGTTGATCCAGATCATAGATGCCCGAGGTCGAAGGAAGAACGCCCGTCAACAAACTCACCCGCGAAGGATTACATATCGGAGCCTGACAGTGTGCATTAGTAAAAAGCACCCCTCGTTTGGCCAGCGCGTCAATATTCGGTGTCTTTACCTGAGGGTGGCCCTGTAAACACCCCACCCAGTCATTGAGGTCATCAATGGCGATGAAGAGAACATTTGGCTTAGTGATCGCCCAACCTGAGGCAGCAAAGCAAAAGCAAAAACTGGCGATAAGAATTCTCATGACGGCGACGCATCATCCCGCTACGACAACGACCCCGCAAGGAAAAGCAATCCATCCGCCGCGATTGGCGAAAATAGCCCATCAAACAGCCAAAAACACCTCGGTTTGGGCAAATGATACCGGTGGTTTGGTGAAATATACCCATGGTTTGGTGAAATGATGCCCATGGATTGACGAAACCTGCACATGAATCGCTGCGAACACCCCATGGTTTTCCGAAACCACCCCTTAGTTTGGCGGGTAAAACCTATGATCTAGCTGGAAAACCCATGAAAACGTGGAATTTGATGTTCTTTGGGTTCGATTCCCAAAACACATCCACTCAATTTCTACACTATCCCAATTGGAA